>JAGCET010000046.1 GCA_017650505.1 Alphaproteobacteria bacterium | reverse complement strand
TGTGCTGCATTTGCGGCGGTTGCGCTCAGCATTGCTGCGGCAATCCCGACAAAGCAAAAGTTTTTAATTTTTATGGTCATAAACGTTCCTTTTTGTTCGTTTGTTTGTTGTTAGTTTTCTGCGGAGTTGCCGACCAATTGAGTACAACAATTTCGCATCATTTTCTTCCATTTCACAACCGGATAATTGTCACCGATTATGACTTTCGAAGCTCCTTTCTTTCATTCTAACCCGCGTCACTATCGTCGTCACCCGATGGGGTGCTGTTATATGATGTGCCCGTGTTAGAATTCGCATTGTTTGAATCGGTGTCGGCACTGCGTCCGCCGTCTTCGGCATCAACCACCACGCGGAACCATTGCTTGTTGCCGTTTTCATCGACGGACAACACATATTTGCCGTCCGTCGGTGCATTCTGCTTCCACCATTCAATCCAATTCAATATGTCCGAAATATCGCCCGCCAATTTCGAACGCGCAATCGCCGCGTCGGATGCGATATCTTCGTCCTTTATCTGATCTTTGTATGCCAATGCGCCCAAATTGTCGATGCCATATTCATTTATGATACTATCGACTTCGTCGCGTGTATAGAAATCGCCCGTTGGTACCAAATTACCTTCGTCATCCACGATAACCGCTTTGCCCGGGGCATCTGGATTCGTATCTAAATCAACGGTGTTATCCAATTTGGCATTCAATTCATCCGCAATTATCACGCCCGGCTTTATGTAGCCATCGGTATCAACCGTCATAACACGACCGGATTTATCGGCCCCCGCCAATTTGTCCAATTTCTTGGCAATTTCGGCACTTAAATCGTTAATGCTTGCCGTGATGGCGTCGTTCATTTCGCCAAGGCTTAACCGATTGCGCAATTCTTCCCATGTAATCAGCGTTTCCCACTCCGTTTCTGGTTCGCCTTCACGCGGAATATAACGCACCAAAACACCCGTGTCGTTATCGGCGTCGGCCTCTATTTCGCGACCGTCTTGCAATGCCAATGCCTCGCGCACCGCTTCAAGTTCCAAAATGACTTCGTTATTATCTTGGTCAACCGTGATGTATTCCGTTCCGCTTAACATATCTTGCTTGTTTTCTTGCAATTCAGATACGTCGCGTTCCAAACGGTCGATGCGCAAATCTAAATCGTTGTTCGATGGGCCATGTGTACTGACCGATACCGGCGTGCCAATATACTTGCCAATCGACAGACGTGGCATAGACGCACTGCGCCCCGATATGCCCGCGCCACCCGTCGATACCGAACCACCCGACGTGGTCGCCGCACCAGATACAGAACCCGATGTTGACGTTGACACCTTTGGCTGAACCGTCGCAACACCCGCCGCGCCCGCCGAACCAACACCAGTTGTCGATACAGACGTACCCGGACGTACAAAACCACCCGTGCGTAATGACCCGGCACGATTTGAACCGTCGGCCGCCGCCGCAGATGCCGATGCGTATGTGCCCGCACCACCAATAGTGCGAACAGACGCCACCGCGAACGCATCACTGCAAAACGCCGCAACCGTCATAATAGCCAATAAAGATGTACCGAAACCCTTGCTCATCTCTCTCACTTTCCCCGTTGTTAGACATTATATCACAATTTGAACCCTTCCCAAAATACTTTTTTCACTTTCTTCTGATTTTCTTCATACTCCCCAGATTTCCACCCTATTCCGCCCAGATCTTTAACCCCGGCACAACACGCAGATTTTCATCAAGTTGCATAACCTGATAATGCTGACTTGGTAATGATTGTTGAATCTTGACATACTTATCATCCAAATTTCCCGTGACAACCTGGTTATTCGCATTCAATATCAAAACGTCATCGCCGGCCTGGGCATTTTGACTTTGATCAATGTCAACCTTGCCCGACAAATCTATATCGGGTATTTCAAGGTTGGACGACAAATCGGCCCACGATATCAACAAACGCCATGCACTGTCCGGTTCACCGACATAGCGCCACAACAAACCAGTGCTATTCGTACCCATTTCTACTTCACGACCGTCGGTACCATCGGCACCCGGCGTGCCATCGCCGCCACTGCCATCACCTATCAATTCAAGGATGCTTTCAATATCCAACATAATTTCGTGCGTGGATTCATCTATGTAAATATATTCGGAATCGTGCAGGATATCTTGTTTTTCAATAATCTCGCGCTCCAGTTGCGTGATGCGTTCGTTCAGCCCATCGCAACAACCTGTGCCACCACCACCAGACGTACTTATGGACGCGGGTGCACCAATGTATTTCCCAATCGATAGACGTGGCGTCGTCACCGTACGCACCGGGGTCGAACCGCCAACACGAGTGCCCGATAACATCGGAACCGGGGTTTGAGACTTTGACGATATCGCACCAACCAATGCACCCGTCCGCAGAGAACCAGAACGCGCCGACGAACCAATCGCCGCAGTCGACGCATCACCGGCACCAATGCCACGCACAGACGGCGCCGCAATCGCACCACTGGTCATAACCGCCACGGCCACAACCGCAAACAATGATGTTTTTACATTCTCTCTCATGGGTTTATACCTTTTGGATTAAAATTCGTAACGCAGACCAACCGAGAACTGATTATCCAAGACGAATCCAACCTTGGTCGTCAACGCATTCAACGGAGTGCCCGTAACATTGAATCCCGATACGCCACGTGTCATCTCGGGTCCCCAGAAGCCCGATAGACGATAGCGGAAATCAAACATAACACGATCCGACAGGTCGTATGTATATCCCGCCATTGCCGCCCACATCAGTGACAATTTGGTCTCACTGTTCGAACCCGGCGCAAAATATTCAAAATCAACATTTATCTTTGGGAACGCAAACCCAAGGCCCGCCCCCAAATAGAAATGATTTGTGAAATCGTAATACGCGTTGAACGTCGTATAGAACGTTGACATCTTGAACGAAACACCATTGTCTGAATCTTCGAACTGCGTCATGTACCCAAGTTCTACGTCGCCACGCATCGCAGGACTGAAATGATACCCAACGAACAAATCCCCACCAAATACCGGTTCAAAGACATAATTGTCGTGATCAAAGTCCGGGTCTGCAATCGCCGCCGCCGGTGTCGCAGTATATTTATTTTTCCACGACAACAAATCTACGCCAATGCGCCCCCCAAGGTACCAATCAGAATCCGACCGCGATGATTTACGCACACGTGGCGCCG
This sequence comes from Alphaproteobacteria bacterium, assembly GCA_017650505.1. The sequence continues at coordinate 3,534 of JAGCET010000046.1, read as the reverse complement.
GTTCAACAACCGGTTCATATAACTTTGTCGCCTCAGACACTGTGATTTCTTGGGTTTCGTATTGCGGTTCCGATGACAATACCGTACTTTCATACGTAGCCGCATCATCTGACGGCGCGCCAACGTACACAACACGAACCTTTTTCGGTTTGCAATTTTTTGATTTGCATCCGCAATCGCCATCGGCAAACGCCGGCACTATCGCAGACAATGCAACAAGACTTACTATGATTTTTTTCATTTTTTTTCCTTACTTTCTTTAACCGCAGTATATCACATTTTTGGGGGCTTTGCAAATAACATATTAAAACACGTTGACCATAAAAAAATTTTTTACTAATATGGCGATTATGGAAAGCAATACTATTATTTCATTGGCCAATGTAGGCGTGCGATATGACAACAGTCCGGATGTCTTGACCGACGTGTCTTTTAACATCGATGCGGGGTCATTTTATTTCCTGTCGGGGGCATCGGGCGCGGGTAAAACAACACTGTTGCGCATTATATATCAACTGCATAAACCATGTCGTGGAACGGTAAAGATTTTTGGAATACCGACAAATAATATATCCCGCGATGAAATAACAAAACTGCGCCACAAAATGGCAATTGTGTTCCAAGAATATTCGTTGCTGTCGCATATGTCGGTGTTCGACAACGTCGCATTGCCACTGCGCGTGCGTGGTGTGGACGAAGCAAAAATAAAAAAATTGGTTACCAAAACGTTGGACTGGGTGGGACTTGGCAAATTTGCAAACGCGAATCCAAAAACTTTAAGTGGGGGCCAGCAACAACGTGTATCGGTCGCCCGTGCAATTATTGTGCAACCGGCGATTATGCTGGCGGACGAACCAACTGGAAATTTGGACGATGAAAACGCATCTCGGTTGATGGAACTGTTCATTCAAATGAACAAAATGTTCGGTACAACCATAATTATTGCGACCCATAATTCTAAATTGATGGGAACATATAAATTCCCAATTATGCACGTTGAAAATCACAAACTGACATTTATGGGTCCGGCACATTCCGAATCGGCACGCGCGCGCAAACCCGCACTACACACGGGCGATGCGGAATATTTTGCCGAACTTAGCAAACAATTTAACGATATTGGAAACGCATAATATGAAACGACCACTTGTATTTTCATTATTTCGTGAACAATCGGTTTTTATGACCGCGGTTATGGGGATTATGACATTCTTGGCGGTGATGGCATTGGGCATATCATTGGCGATTGGGACCGGGGTTATGCGTTGGAATCGCCAATGGAATCTGTACGCTTCTGTCCAGGTAAATGGGGAAGACAACACACGCAATGCGAAAAAGATTATCGGTGCAAATTCTGATAAATTCGAATCGGTCCATGAACTTAGTACCGCCGAAATGACCCGCCTTATGGCACCATGGATTGGTGGTGGAAACGGCGCATTGGAAAAATACCTGCCCAAGATGTTCGAGGTTAAATTTAAAACCGAATCGGATATCACCCAAATTCAAAGGGAATTTACCGGTGTTGCCCGATTCGTACGACACAGTGACGCCCTGCGCCCATCCATTTCCGCGGGGTTAAAAATGGTTGGTATTTTGGGTTTTGTTTTGGCGCTAATTATCGGAACAATCGGGGTTTGCATTTCATTTATTGCGCGCAATACGGCAATTTTGCATAAACGCGAATTGGAAATTTTAAATCAAATTGGCGCAAGTGACGCGTTCGTTGTCCGCCAAATGCAAATCATCGTCACCAAGATTTGCATTGTGGCATGCGGTGCGGGATTCATCGTGGCATTACCAATGTTGGGCGTAATTTTAACCGTTGCACGGTCCGCACGTGTCGGCCTTATGGCTATGTTGGGAATTTCGGGTGGCGGATGGGTGGCGATTGCAATGGTGCCAATCGCAATAATCACCTTTGCAATATTCGTCACCAAGCGTTCAACGAAAAAGATTTTGGCCGGTCAATAAAATGAAGTTCTTGCGTCCATCGTTTTTAATGTTAGGTTTGTTTGTTGTTGGCGGAATCGCATTCAAGTTAACAACCCCGAATGATTGTGATTTTATATTGTCAAATGACAGCATCTTTGTTTTAACCGGTGATTTTCGTCGCATTCCCTTTGCCGAACGCCAAGTCGAAAAATACCCCGATGCAGATTTATACATAATTGGCGTTGGTGCAGATTCTGGGCACATAAACAGTGATCGCGCGACAATCGAATCCGAATCGAAATCTACATATCAAAACGCGCGTGCCATACGGAAATTGGTAGAAAAATCGGGATTGGACCGAATCGTTTTAATCACAACCGAAGACCATATTCGCCGCGCTAAACATTTGGTGCATCACGAATTACCGTACACAACAATTGTGGCATGCCCGGTCGCACTGTCTGAAATGCCGCCGGCGCGACGATTGGAACGTTGGGTCATTGAATATGTAAAATATTTGGTAACATTGGTCGGAATACGCGAAAGTCCACAATATATGCAATAAACCAAAGGATTATATAAATGTTTAGAACCATCTTATTCAAAATTTTATTGTCAATTTACTTTGTGATGTGGTCGCCATTTTTGTTGGTCGGATTGGTGTCAAAAAAAATGACATCCCGCATGATAATTACGGATGCACGCGGGGTATTATTCTTGGCACGAATTATTTGCGGAATCAGGTATAAAATATTCTATCCCGAACCCGACGATGGGGCAATTCCCGAAACCCCGAATGAAAACAAACGAACCGATGGCAAGGCAATCATTGCATCCAAACATATGTCTATGATGGAGGTTGCAATTTTGGTTACCAACATTCAAAATCCGTTCTTTATATTAAAGCGGGAATTATTATGGATTCCGATATACGGTTGGTCATTTTGGCGTATGGGTATGCAACCGGTAAATCGTGCACGTGGCGCAACAAACCTTAATAAACTGGCGGACGCGGTCGCAACAAAAATAATGAATGGCGCAACACTAATCATTTTTCCCGAAGGCACACGCGTAAAACCGGGGCAACACCCCGCACTGAAACGCGGTCTGATGTTTTTATCACACACCTTAAAGTTGCCAATTATTCCGGTTGGAACCGACACCGGCCTGTATTGGCCAAAAAAGGGTCGTATGATACCCGGAACGGCAACGGTGCATTTTGAACCAATAATTGCATCTACTGCAACATTATCAGAAATTCACGAGGCAATAAACCGCCACAGTGCATAAAAAACACCTATCAAAAATATGCCGGAACCCCACGGTTTTCGGCCATTTGACGGGCGGACAAAAAGGTACCTTTATGTTCGTTTTGAAAACGGTAAAACCACACAATAAAAAATCCCGGAAATCTGGGATTTTTAATTTTGAAAAAATGCAAAAAATGGGTGGACATAAAGGTACCTTTTTGTTCATAATGCGATAGTAGAAAGTGGAAGGAAAATGGATGGGATAGATAGGGTTGTTGCAGATAATCGTCATACCGCCGAAGGGCGGTACCCAGTGCGAACGAAAGTGAGCACCTGCGTCGCAGACCTT
>JAGCET010000045.1 GCA_017650505.1 Alphaproteobacteria bacterium | reverse complement strand
CCGTCACATCGCGTTCGTCGTATTGTACGTTTGGGCCGGCAATGGCACTAAAACGATGATTCCCCGGCAGCGTTGCGTACACAACCGGCATACCATGAATTGGGTCAAACGGTCGTTCATAAATATTCGCAATAGTATGAATAAGGTCAATCAAGTATTGTTTCGTCAACACCGGTGCATCATACGCAACCCACGGAACACGCGCACCGTGCAGTCGCATCCAAACCTCACCCTCATGATTTATGGCGATTTCTTCAACGAACGACGGACGATAAAAATCCGATACTGGTTTAAGTAAAGATTCTAAAACAACATTCGACATCAAATTCATTTTATCATAAATCGACGCTTGAATCAAAAAACTTTATTTGATAGAATGAAAAAAAAGAGAGAACAAATATGAATAAATTATTTTCTTTTATTTTATGTGGAACGCTTGCGCTGGCTGGGTGTTCCGGCACTGATCGGCCGTATAATGTGAACGATTTTGAAAATGGTGGACCCGATGCGCCGATGTACAATGAACGGACCAGTACGTTTATGCAGGCGGATAATCAGTATGCGGGTATAGATTCTTACCGTCCGAAAACCGATTTGGAAAAAGAAGAAATGAACAAACGTTGGAATACTTCGCGTATGGAAACCCGGTGGCAAGAGTATAAGGGTGCGATGGTTCGTGTCCAAATACTGTTGGGAAACAGCGATTTGCGCGAAATGCGTCTGCGCCTAATGCAAAATGCCGACGGTATGGACATTGACGGCGATATTCGCACCGTTTTGGGCAAGGTCGCAGATTTCGAAATGAAACGTGTTTGTGGCCGTAATGCCGACAGCATAGTTTTGGTGTATGACAATCCATCATTTGATGCGATGCGTCCGACACCATACTTTGATTATCGAATCGAAGCCGAAGGCGCAACAATGCGCGAATATGGCTTCCGTTGTGTATATAATAACTAACAAAAGGAGCAAAAATGAAAAAACTACTTGGTGTGTTCGGTGTTTGTGGCGCGTTGGTTTGTGCGGGTTGCAATGCCGATGAAGTGACCGCCCAAAATGGCGACACGGTTGTAATTGATTTTGCGGGATACTTGGACGGCGTTCAATTCCCGGGTGGCACGGCAAGTGCATTCCCGTTGGTGTTGGGCAGTGGTCAATTCGTCCCGGGATTTGAAGACCAATTGGTTGGCGCGAAAAAGGGCGAAGAACGTGATGTGAATATTACATTCCCAACACAATATGTCCCGGATTTGGCCGGCAAAGACGTTGTGTTTAAGGTCAAAGTTATTGACATTCAAAAGAAATAATTTTTATATGAATGAAAAAAAAACGCCGGTATTTACCGGCGTTTTTGAATTAAATAAATCGGTACTATTATCTACAATTTCCTTGGTTTGTCTGTAATGCATGGACAATATTAGTCGCATCTATTGGACTGGGTTGTTCAAAACTGGGGCCAAAATATCCACTTAAAACTTTTTTAATATGATCACTGTGTTGACCATATTGTATTATAACACGAACCATATTTTCAACCGTGTCCGATACCCGATTGGATTCTGGTATGGATATGTTAAATATTCTTTCACATTCATTGTATATATCGGAAATGGCCTTAGGGTTGTGGGGCAATTGTGTCGATAACGTAATTTTTTGGGGCATAATTCTTATATGGTTTGCGATAATTGGACGAATTTCCTCTAATAATTTTGTTCTAATAACCAATTGTTTATATTCGTCATATGTTCGACAGTTTGACAAATTATATACTGATACCCTTACGTCGCGTTCATTATCTAAAATACTTCTAAGGTGCCTGAAATACGGTATGGCCTTGTTTACCGCACCCCACAAAGGATTCATGTCAGAAATTTTAATACGCAAATCTTCGGCCAATCCGCGTTCGACAAAAGATTTATATGCCGCAGAACAAACGTTATAAACTGTTATTTTGGGATTGTCTAAATTTATGCGTATGCCATAATATTTTTCGATTCCATCGAATGTATTTTTCAATTTGTCCGGATCTTTTGCAAACATCAACAAATTATAGAGTTTTTCCCGAGTTTGAACACTGGTATTACGATTAAGCCCAGAATTTATCTCGCTAATAACCATGGCAAACAGTTCATCACGACTTAACAATTTTTTGCCGGGTTGCGGTGTTGGATTTTTTACTTTGATTGGTTGTGGATCTTCGATTTGGACCCCTTCAAACAATTTGTCGCGCATTGATTTAGAATCCTTGACGTTGTTATAAACATACGTATAAAGTTTATTCAATTGCGTTCCCGATATGTCATAGTCGACTACGATGTTAAAATATTCCTCGATACCATTTTGTATATCACGCGCTTTTGTTTGCGAAATCAAGAAATCAGACATGTCTAGACGATTTTTAAAATCGCCTGCAACTGTAATATTTCTGAACATGATCTTATCAATTTGAACCTTTATTCGTTCTGCAACAACAAATTCTTCAAGTTCCGCATAAGATTTAATGTGTGATAATTGTTGTTCTAAATTTTGGGTGTTTTTGTTGCCATTCTTATCTGTAGGGGCCCAAACTTCAAAGCGGTTTGTTAAAATCGCCGCCAGACAACCAAGTGATAAGCTTATCCAAAGTGGTTCCCAAAATGGGTCCATTCCGGCACATTCTTCCCGTGGGTCTATGGCGCGCCCTTGGGATACCAAGGTATACAGCACATAGTTCGCAATATTATAAACGGTGGCTGCAGAATACAAGTTTACATCAAATATTATGCCAAAAGAATCCCCCAGCTTTTTGGTTAACAACTCATCAAAATATTCTCGTTTATTTGGGTCAACCTCGTTTCTCAAATCACTAATATGGTCTTGTGATTGTATGCGATGTTCGTTGTTGCCTGTGATTTCCTGCATATTTTCGCCAAGTTTCCGCATAATATAACAAAAAACCCCACGTCTGTTCCATTTCTTGGGTTTGCTGGTGCTTTTTTTGTCGGATTTTTGGTTATGAAATTCACATATTTGGTTATAAATGTCGGATATTTTCATCCCTGATATGTCATCGGGTAATGTTAGACCGAATTCTTGTTGAATTTCCTGTTTGATGATATCAAATTCTTCTGGCGAAATATTTAGGTCAGATATCAAACGCACTTCGTTATGAGACGAATATTTTTCCAACAATTGTAAAAAACGCACAGCAACAGTATCTTTATAACTCATGGTGTCCCCGTTATTAGGTTAGCACCCAGATTATAAACAAAAGATTTTTGTTGTCAATAAATTATTCGTCGATTGCAACGATAAAAATACCACGTTTATTGGCGGTTTCTATGACTTTGTCCCGGTGCACAACAAAACATGTTTTGGTGTTCACAATAATTCCGTTTAGTTTCGCATCTGCCACAGCGTTTACAGTATCAACCCCGATTGCCGGTATATCTATTCGTAAATCTTGACCAGGTTTAGTCATTTTTGCAAAAACACCGCTATTTTTTTTCTTGGCTTTTCGCATCTCGACCACCCGTTCCAACATTTTTGCGGTGCCTTCGGCGGCTTCAACGGCGATAACCTGGTTATCAACAACGACCGATGCGCCAATGTCGGCGGCACCGATAGTGTGCGAAACCTCGATCGCGCGCGCAATATTTTTTTCATCTGTACGCGTTGGTTTTTTACGGGTAAGCATTCCCGCGTGTTCAAATGTTAACTCTGGTGCTAAATCTTGGGCCGCGACAACGTCAAAGCCCGCGTGTTCCATAATACTGTTCAATGCAACCGCCATAGAATCATACCCCCGTTGATGTTTTAACATTTTTAACAATGCGAAAAAAGTCCATAAATCCGGTCGCAAATCAGACAGATTCGGATGCCCAATCGCACCAAGAAATATTACTTTTTTAATTCCCATACGTCGTGCCGCATGGATTGCGCGTCCCGCACCGCCAATGCGTATGACCATGTCGGGATTTAACCGCGCATCATAAAAATTTTTTAACCCGATTACGAACACGTCCCAACCGTGACGACGCAACGCATCGCGCGTCAACATCGGCAAATCCAACGCGCCCGCAACCAGTGCAATTTTTTTATCTTGCTTCATAATTTTCATATTACGAATAAATCGTACTGGAATCAAGTTTGTTTTTATGATAGAATTCAACAGAACAAATATTATAAATGGGTGTCGTCAAATGATAAAGATTTTAACTTTTGCCTGTATCGGTTTGACCGTCTGTGCGAATGTATTCGCGGCGGATGTTAATAAACAATTCCGGCGCGAGGTTAGACGTGGCCTGTCGTCCGGACACGGCAGTGGGCTGGTTTATTATCCGTCTGGTTCTGGTAATGTTGGATATCGTGGCACCAATGCAACGCAAGGTGCAAATACAACGCGCAACGTGGCATATGATGATTATGGTGAACTAGGGCGCGAGGTTTTTTATGACCGTGGCAAAATCGACGATTCTGATTACCAGATATTTATTCCGACATCTATGTATGTTCGTATGGGTGGCGGGTTGAATATTTCTGCGTTGACCAAAAAAGCGCGATTTGCCGATTCTGAACACGCAACGCGCGATTCGTGGAATGTATCGATTGGTGTTGGTTGGAATATGTCGTCGTATGTGCGTACGGAATTAGTTTTCCAAGAATCAACGTTTAGATTCCAAGAATTATCCGATTTAACGGCGGATTATCATACGCTAAATGGAATGTTGTATTTTGATTTCTTGCGCCGGTATGTGCGCACAGGTGATATTACGTATCGTCGCAGTTTTGTGCCATTCATGGGGATTGGACTTGGAATGGGTACATACGATTTTGCCGGACCATTGGGTGCTGATGGTTTTGTAATGGCGGCACCGCGAATCGAATTTGGTATGAACTTTATGCTAAATGACATGATTGGTTTGGATATCGCGTACCAGCACCAGATGCTTATCGGACATGGATTCGGTTGGCAAACAGGCCGCAGTGGTTTGGACAATGTTGGTAATATTATGGCAACGTTTCGTATAGATTTCTGATGGGGGTAAATATGAAAAGAATTATAGTTTGTTTATTGCTTTTAATGCCGGGATTGGTGGATGCCAAAGTTTTGTACAGTGCTCAGGCAGTCGGTGATGATATAGAAGGTGTCACATCCGATGGGTCGGGAAAATCCGGGGGACGCAACGCGGAACGTCGTGATGCGTTTGCGGCAAAACACCGGTTCTATGTCGGCGGAATGTATGATTTTTCAATGTGGCAAAATTATGTCAGTGATACATCTATGGCACATGGTTCTGAAAGTTCCGGTTTTGATGTCAATGCGGGAATTCGTGCAAATGATGTTTTTAGAATAGAGGCAGATTATGCAATGACGCGTGCAGAATGGGACGAATTTTCCATAGATACGAAAACATTGTTCGTAAATTTGGTTGTTGATGCGCGGGTTGCATCATTGTATCGATTCTTTTATAACCAGAAGTTAGTTCCCTATGTCGGGGCCGGTGCGGGTATTACATGGGCCGATGGCAAAGATATCGAAATAAGTAAAGCGACCGTGCCGGTGATGAATGTTATGGCCGGTCTGGGCATAGAATTTGATGATTTCTTTGCACTTGATTTGGGATATCGGTACGTTTATATGTTCAAAATGGGTGTAGAAGGATTATCGGATTTGGCGCCACGTGCACACCAATTGCGTGCGGGGATAAGGTTGAATTTCTAATATGCCGAATTGTGAGAAAACTTGTCCATTGTTTTCAATTTGTGGTGGGTGCAGATATGATTTTACTGCGCCCGATTATCGTACAAAAAAATTACATCAGATAGAACAATGGAATTTATCCGATGAACCATATTGGACGTCGGCGGGGCTGCGTCGGCGCGCAGATTTTGGATTCGCGGACGGGCGATTCGGTTTTTTTGAACGCGGAACAAAAAATATAATTGCGGTTGAAAATTGCCCGAACCTTGTGCCGGAAATAAATAAGATTTTACCAAAACTGGCAAAGTTGCCGTGGCACGGCGCAGGGACGGCATTGGTGACGTTGTGTGATAATGGGTTGGATGTCGCAATAAACTCTGTGGTTCCATATTTTACGCGCGAATTTAAAGAATCCGTCCAGAGACTAGATTTGCTGCGTGTATCGTGGAATGGAAATATCGTTTATATGACCGGGACACCAAAGATTCGATTCGGTGATTTTGTTGTTGATTATCCGATTGGTGCATTTTTGCAACCAACGGTGGCCAGTGAAGCCGCAATGCGTAAATTCGTATTAGAAAATGCGAATGGTGCGCACCACATTGCGGATTTATTCTGTGGCGTCGGTAATTTTACATTTGCATTGGGGGCAGACGGACATGGTCGCGACGGCGCGAGTAAAACAAGCGTAGACGGATTTGATATCGCGGGAATCGGTGTTAAACGCGATTTATTCAAACGGCCACTTACCGCAAAAATGCTAAACACTTATGATTTGGTGGTTATGGACCCACCACGTGCCGGCGCAGAGGCCCAATGTCGCGAACTGGCGTGTTCAGATGTTTCGCGGGTGATATACGTTTCGTGTAATCCAACGACACTGTACCGCGATTCAAAAATTTTAACTGCGGCCGGATATAAAATGACACGAATTGCTGCATTTGACCAATTTGTCGGCACCGAACATTGGGAACTGGCTATTGTGTTTCAAAAATAGATTAGGCCAGATTTTTAGTCACAATCAAATTCTTGCAACCTTTGTTGCAAAATTTGTTCGATTCTTTGTTGTTCGTCATCTGAATTGGGCTGATTTGTGCTTGGTTGCAAATTGCCAGGCATTGAATTTACCCCACTATTTGTACCTTGGTTTGTATTGTTGTTATTGTTTGGTTGTGACGAATGTGCAGAAGATGAATTCACATGTTTCGCAATATATTTTTGGGCGTATTTATAAAAGTTTTCTGTTTTCACAGCATTCGCGTTTGCATCTGCTTCACCAAAAATAAACTGTTGTCCGCTGTTGTTTAATGCAACGATTTGACCGCTACGCAATAACGGTGCCCCCGAATCACCACCAGCACTATCGCAATCTGTTTTTACCATTCTGTCGCTTTTGGGATGGGGCCCCAATATATTACATGTTTGGATTTTAAAATTATTTGTATCACCCAATAACGGTTTTTTCCCCATTCGTTTTAATTTTTCCTCAACGTGTCGATTGACACACTCGGGTCCTTTGTTGCCGCATTCGGACTGAACTTCTTTCCATGTTTTTGCATACAGTTCTCTAAGAAACGGTATTTCACTATCTTCAATAATGCGCAATGTCCCGAACCCACCACGTAGAACTTGCCCAGGTGTGGTGTTTTGGGATATTGGTCTATAAAAATTACTATCCTTGTCCGATACCAATATCCCCCAATCTTTACCATTAAGGACTTCAAAATCATCCTCTTTGTAATATGCCGCAACTTTCAAATTAGATTTTTCGTATGCGGAACCGTTCCAAAATTCTGCTGTACATTGGTTGCCTTGCACGCATTTCAAGACACAATGATCATTGGTTAGTACCAAATTTTTTGATATAAACCCACCTGTGCATCTGCTTTTACCAATATACAATTTTACAACACCTTGATAATCTGGGTCGGACAATGAACCATAACTGCGATTATCATTGGCCCCAATATAACCCCCGTATCCCGCAAAAACATTTGTGGTATACAAGGACAGTAAAATTACAAATATTTTTGTCATCACAAATCGCTAATTGCCCCTTCACAAGATTCTGACGCGCGCAGATTATTGTTAATAGATTTTAATGCCACTGCGTTAAATACCGTCGAAACACCTGACGCAACGGTCGATGCACCGGCAAACACATTTGCCGCAGTATTCAGTTTTTTAGTTTTTTCATCATAGGTGTTCTTGTTCCCCATTGCAGATGTCACAACGCCCGCAACCCCGGTCCCAATATTGACGCCAGACACAATAGATGAAGTTTTATTTTGCTTTGACACTTTTTCCATGTTTTCGGTACTTAACATGCGACAACTTGAAATTGCCTTATTTAATTTTTCATATTGACCCGCATCACAATCAAACATAGATTGCCCAATTCGTTGTTCATTATTTTTTATGGTGTCTAAACATGCTTGAATCACGTCTTTGATTGAATCAGAATCGTTTTTATTCTTGTTGGAAATTATTGTTCCGGCCACGGCGGTCGCGGTATTGCCGACCATCAACCCTGTGCGAATGTTTCCCAATTTTTTCGCCTTGGCTTGGTAATCGTGTTTCATTTGGCACATAGAATCATACTCTTCTTTTAATTCCTGATACCGTGCCATGTCTTTCAAGAAAGCAAGGAACTCACCATCTGACATATTCTCTATGGCTTCCATTTTTTTAACTACTTCTTCTGCCTTTTTATCAAAATCTTTCTTTTTTATACCGGCATACAGCGCGCCCCCTCCCGCCACAGTTCCAACACCGGTCACGACAGTATTTATTGTCCCCAATTTTTTTATTTCTTGTAATTTCGTATTTATCCCCGTGCAATTTTGCCGCAGTTCGTTTGCGATATACAAATACTCACAGGCACTGTCAGCAAATGCCGCAGTTGTGATGATAAATAATGACAGTAAAATAAAAGGTAAATTCCTCACTTCCTGAACTTTTAGTCGTATAAATTGTATCATAAATAAATATTTATTCCAAATCGAATATTGCAAAAAAGTACCGCCGTTACCGGCGGTGTTTTCGAATGGCCTGAAAGGAAGGAAAGGAGAAAAAGAAATGGCCATTCTAAACTTGGCGGGGCCCAAAGTCCAGAGGAGAGAGAATGTAGGAGGGAGTCTGGTATCTCTGGACCCCAAAGCAAGCGTTTTCACACTCGGTCAAAGACTTTTGCCTCTCTGACATGCAGTAATATAATACAACAAAAAACGTTTGTCAAGCACTTTTGTCAAAAAAATTTTTTGGTCAATCCGAAGTCCTTGTTTTTCCTAGGAAATTGTGCTTGTTGCGGTTGCGTTTTTATTCAATAAAATGCCTTGTGAACAAAAAAATAACGCAAAAAATAGGGGGGAAAAATGACACACGAAGATGTTTGGCGCGCAATCGAGCGATTCGCAACAGAACACGGAATGTCTTGTTCGGGATTGGCACGTCACAGCGGGTTGGATCCGACAACATTTAACAAAAGTAAACGTTGGACCAAGGAAGGACAACCACGTTGGCCATCCACAAACAGTATTTCCAAGATTTTGTCTTCAACTGGTGCATCTATCCAAGAATTTACCAAATTCATAGATGATCACGGACAAGGGCACGCGGGTTAGGGCAAAATGGGCCTCTCGACAGCACCTGGCGCACCATCGGTGCGCCTTTTTTATTGGACATAGCGGATTTCTTGGTTTATTCTTGTACTATGTTATCTGGGATTCGTATTTTTACATCTGATACATACTGGCGTCATATTCTGTCGGAACTTGGCGCAACACTTGTCGACAGTAATGTGTTTGCCGATGTGAATATCGATTCGCTGAATTTGTCCGGCCCCATATCATGTATGGATTTAAAATCCGGGATAATTTCAGAAATGGATAACACAAACGTATTACACAAAATATTTGGTCGTTCGGTGTCATTGTCACCAATTCAAACACAAATAGTGGTACGTTTGTACAACAATGGTGGAATGACCGCGGATGAATTAAAGATTGCATTGGGGTACGCGCCTGATACGGCAACGCATACGGTTGATACGGCGATTTATGGGTTGCGTAAGTTATTCGGACGCGATTTTATAAAAAATGTAAATGGGAAATTCATCATTGGCGGGATATAAAGTTGTATCTTTTGATAAAATATCCAGTACTCAGACCTATGCGCACGAGTACATTTTGAACGGCAACGCATCGGATCATATGATAATCTGTGCGGCGGCACAGTTTGCAGGGCGTGGCCGGTACCGTCGGAAATGGGTTTCTCATCACGGTAATATATATGCAAGTTTTATTTTTAACTGTATCGAACGTGATCCTCGATTATCTTATGCTGTGGCGGTTGCAATTGCCGACACATTGATTTCATACGGTGTGGCACCAGAAATAAAGTGGCCTAATGATATATTAATAGACGGCAAAAAGATATCAGGTGTATTGATAGAATATTATGGTCGTTTCGTTATCATCGGAATTGGATTAAATGTACACTCAAATCCAACCGTAGATGAATACCAGACAACAAAATTGGATCTGTATGCAAATGTAGAATTACCAGATTTGCTAATGCGTCTTGCGCGGAATATTGAAAAATGTATGCATGCAGATTTCGATTCGGTGCGTCGTCGTTGGATGGGTATGGCCGCCGGATTGAATAAATTGGTAAAATACCGCAGTGAAATGGTCGAACTGATTGGTATAAATGATAACGGTTCTTTGGTTGTGCGCCGTGGCCCCGAATATTTTTTGATACACGGCGATGAAATTTTGATTTAATACATGTCTTTGCAGTTATTGTTGATTTTGTGGCAGATACATATTTTCAAATGGTTCGTATTCTGTGGCGGTTGCGCCTTCTTCTATTTGAATATTTGTGTATGTGCATGAATCACCTGTTTCACCATGAAAAGCATACAATCTGAACGCAATTTTGGTATGAACCGAATCTGGTTGACTAGGAATTGTAATTGTACGCCCGGTACCGCTGATTCTATTGCCACCATTATCATCACACAGAGTTAGATTGTAAACCCAAGAAGTTGTACCTGTGCAAGATGTTTGTGCAGATATTGTTAGGGTTTTCCCGAGATAATCGGTTATAGTATCAAATTCAATCACGATAAAGTTAGCACCGTCGTCCAATGGGGCTATTACTGTGTATCCATTTTGATGTTTCTGATATGTGGTGTCAGACGGAGTACGGTAGAGAACATTTGCTGTTGTCAAATTAAATAAATTTTTTGATGCGCTGTGCGGCGTCGTATTTTTTATTGTTACCAACCAACAATCGGTTGGGTCATTTGGATTGTATTCATAGCACACGAACTCACCGTTGATTGCGTTTTGTATCGCAGCATTAGCCGTTGAGGCAGTTACCAACGCGGTTTGTTGTGTCGCGTAATCACTGCCTGGGGTATATATCGCTTTCTGGCCCAAGCCAGTTGATTGTGATGAATCATAAGTCATAACCGTATTAGTGCCGGTGATTGTAAGTGTGTCCTGCTTTCCGGAAACACCGGCATCAACATATTCTTTTGACGTGACGGCACTTTCATTTTCCGAATACGCTGCGCACGCACAAGCCAACAATACAAAAGCAATAATAAATTTCTTCATATATACCCCGTTTGATTCACAAAAAAGACGTCAACGAATCGACGTCGGGGTGTTAAGAAATTACCAAGCACGATAATCCCGTGGACTTTTGCAAAGCATTATATCCAACGGCACCCCAACATGGGGCAAGATAATAACGGTGCGAAAACATTCGGAAATCTGACATGAATTACGATGCTTTGCACCGGTGCTTGGAGAGGTTTCTTACGACCCCGAACCGAAACCCTGTTCGATTCGACTTTTAGGCTAGCAGAATTTTATAAATTTGGTCAACTGTTTTATCGTAATTTGAATTTTAAATTTTATACACAACAACCAAAACGCAAAAAATATCTTGACTTTTGGGGGAATTTATGATACTATGTCTGGCATAAACAGGGGAATTTATATTCACATCGTTTGATGTGGGTATTTTTTTTGTCGCACGTCTGTGCGACTTTTTTATTGTCACGGGGGAAAATCACAATGCAACTTGAAATCTTAGAAGCACATGACGAAACAATGACATTAGCATACGCGGTTGCGCGAATCGTTTATGCAGAAACATTGGCAAAATCTTTACGTGTTGTCGAAGCATTAACTTCGATGATTGCAAATTCTGCACGTATAAGAAATGAAAAGATTGCAAAAATAATATCTGATTCGGAACTTTTCGAATCGCGAAATATCGAATCGATACGACATGAATATTTGACCATAGATGCATCAAGGTCTGATTTTCAAATGTGTTTGCGTGTTGCATTGCGTATGTTGCACGGTAATTTACCCGATATGTGTCATGGTGCAACAAAATTTCATCGTGAAGAATTATTACCGAAATGGGCAATCGCGCGCGGATATATCGCCGATATAGATGGAATTTTATTTTACATATAATACGGAATCGAATATGAGTAAATTTATAAATGGTGGTTTTTTTGCGAATCGCAAAACACAAATTATGACCGGACTTGGAATAGTATCTGCATTGTGTGCATATTTTGTCGGCGATTCGGATTTGTTTGCTACAACCCAAGCATTGCTTGCGGTATGTGGAGTTTACTTGTTGCATAAATCAAATAAAAACAAAGGAAAATAAAATGGAAAATGTACCAGAAAAATTTCGTAATGAAGACGGAACATTAAATAGTGATGCGCTTATAAAATCATATACAGAACTTGAAAAAAAGATGGGTGGAATGATTTCTGTGCCGGATGAAAAATCAGATGAATCTGTGCAAACCCGCTTCCGTCATGCGATTGGTGTGCCGGACAGTGCGGATGAATATCCCCACAATGATTTATTCGATAATGAAAATGTTCGCCAAGAATTTCACAAAATCGGTTTAACAAAAAATCAAGTGGAAAAAATTTATAATCTTGCGAATGAATTTTTATCGCCGATGATTTCAGAAATTATTTCTGTGCGTGATGAGTCAAATGCGATTGCAGAGTTAAAAGAATTTTTCGGTTCAGATGAAAAAATGTTCGATGCTTTGATTGCAATAAAATCATTTGGTGAACATTTTTTGCCGACCGATGCGTTTAACGAATTGTGTTCTACACCCCGCGGAATCCAAGGGGTATATAAGATGATGCAATCAATGGAACCAAAGGTTTCGATTGAAAATTCTGATTCGAAAAATTTATCTGAGTCTGATTTGCGTCGAATGATGCAAGATCCAAAATATTGGCGTGATAATGATGCAGAATATATTCGTAAAATAGAAAACGGATTTAAAAAATTATATTCATAGTAAATTTTTTTTATAAAAATTTTACTTTTTGCTTTACTAATTTTTTTCTTTCGTATAAAATAAAATCAAGAACAAAAGAATTTGTTCTATCCAAAAAAAAATACGAAAGGAGAGAAGAATGGCATTCACATTCTTGAAAACTGCGGCAAAGAAACCTGCTGCGAAAAAAACAGTTGCGGCGAAACCTGCTGCAAAGAAAGTGGCTGTGAAGAAACCGGCGGCTAAGAAAGTTGCTGCGAAGAAACCGGCTGTTAAAAAAGCTGCGGTTAAAAAACCGGTCGCTAAAAAAGTCGCTGTGAAGAAAGTTGCGGCGAAAAAGCCGGTTGCGAAGAAAGTCGCGGCAAAGAAACCGGTCGCCAAAAAAGTTGCGGCGAAAAAACCGGTTGCAAAGAAAGCATGTGCCAAAAAGGCGTGTGCCAAGAAAAAATAATAATGTCGAATGATGTTATGAATGCCCGCTGTGCGGGCATTTTTATGTAAAAATTTTCAGTTCGATGTAAATTTGTCGAACTGAATTTTTTTATATGGATAATCCAGATCGTTTGGACCCGTGTCAATTTGAAATTGGCGCCGCGTGCGGCATAACCAAAAACAAATTGTTGGTCGGGCAAATTTTTTTGCCTAAATCTAATTATTTTTTAACAAAAGGAATAAATATGTCTGTTTCCATAGATCAAGCATTTGTGAAACAATTTGAGGCAGATGTTCATTTGGCGTATCAGCAAACCGGAACGAAATTGCGTTCTACGATTCGCAGCAAATCCGGGGTTGTCGGGGCATCTACAACATTTCAAAAAATTGGTAAAGGTACGGCCAGTACCAAATCGCGTCATGGCATTGTGCCGGTTATGAATCTTAACCACACACCGGTGGAATGCACTTTGCAGGATTATTATGCGGGTGATTGGGTTGATGCGTTGGATGAATTAAAAATTAACGTTGACGAACGTCGCGTCGTTGCGTCGGCCGGTGCGTACGCGTTGGGCCGCAAAACCGACGAACTGATTGTTGGCGCAATGAATAATGCAACAGCATATGTCGGAGATTATTCAACGGGGTTAACCAAAACTTTGATTTTAAGTGCATTGGAAAAGTTAAATGAAAACGATGTGCCAGATGATGGTCGTAGATTTGCAGTCGTTGGCGTAAAGCAATGGAACGAATTGTTGGGCATAGATGAATTTTCATCGGCGGAATATGTTGGTTCTGAATTGCCTTATATGAACGGATGCGAAATCAGAAAATGGCTTGGCATCACATGGGTGATGTATAACGCGTTGCCGTTGTCTTCTTCTACACATCGTGACTGTTTTGTTTATCATGCGTCCAGTATTGGTCACGCGTGCGGACAAGAAGTCAAAACAGACATCACATGGCATGGCGAACGTGCCGCACACTTTATCAGCAACAGTATGTCCCAAGGGGCAGTTCTGATAGATGCAGACGGTATAATTCGCGTGAAATGTGGTGAATAAAACAATAATCCAAGGGGGTAAACAATGGCATTTCAAAACAAAAATCTGTCGGTAATTGCGTATGCGAATGGCTTTACGTTGTGGCACTATATTGCAAATGAAACATTGGCAACTATCACGACCAGTGGGTATTTTAACGCGGTTAAAACATTGATGAATTCGGGTGATATTGTTATTATTAACGCATCTGATAAAACATCTATCAAGAAAATCGCTGTGTCTGATAGTGCGGTCACAACCGCTGCATTGGATTAGTGCATACTTGATTATTGTTTATAAAAACTAGGCCGGATAATTTCCGGCCCTAAATTCATTTTTACATACGGGGTAAATAAAATGCTAACAAAAATAGACCTATGCTCTATGGCATTACTAAAACTGGGTGAAAATCCAATTCAATCATTGTCGGATGATACCGCGGCGGCAAAACTTGGACGTACGTTAGTCGATTTCGTAATAGATACGTTATTGGCCATACATCCGTGGCGGTTTGCATGCAATTCTTATACATTGGCGCGCGACGAAGATGGAAATTTTGAGATTCCATCGGAAGTGTTGCGCATCATAAAAACCAATGGCCACGTTATTGGGAATAAAATTGTTTCGGATATAGATACACTTAACATCACGGCAATTGTGCGTGTGTCGCCCGATAAATTCCCAAGTTATTTTGCTTCATTGGTTGCCACAAAATTGGCAACAGAATTTTGTATGCCACTTACTTCTGATCAAACGGTATTCAGAACCATGGTCGCATTATATGAAACAGAATTACAAACAGCAAAATTCATAGATAGTACGACATCGATAAATTCTGGGATAGAAAATTTTTCTTTAATAGACAGTCGTTTTTAACATACGGGGGATATTCAAATGGTAAACTTTATCAAAACCGATACATCATTTGCCAATGGCGAAGTTTCGCCGATATTCTTTGCTAATTCCGGCATTCACGGATTGGCACGTATGGAAAATTTTGATGTCGTTCCTGGTGGTGGTTTGACACGCAGACCGGGGTTAAAAAAAATTGCAAAATTGTCATCGAGTGCCAGATTGGTATCGTTTTCCGTATCGGAAGATAAACATTATGTTTTGGCGATAATGAATGGACTGATACGTGTTTTTATTGGGGACGAATTTGTCCAAGATGTAATTGCACCATGGAATGCGTCAGATATCGGAATGTTGCAGTATGCGCAACGTTTTGGCACGATGATTTTTGTGCATCCGAATTATATACCAAAAATTTTGTACGTAGATAATGGCATTTTCAAAATAAAAGACTTCAGTTTTTCGTGGAATTCTGCGGGTGATAATTTGAATATACCGTTTATGCGGTTTGAAGATTCGGAAAGAATCACAATATCACTTACCAACACTGGTGACGGCATAAAATTTACAACCAATTACGATTTTTGGACCCAAGACAATGTTAATGGGTATTTATCATTGTTGGGCAAGACGTGGATAGTCACATCATACATAGACGCAAAAAATATCATCGCAACATGCAATGGTGCATATACTTCGCCCGATTCGCCCGTTTCGGATTGGACCGAATCTGTGTTCGGACCACGTCGTGGGTGGCCATCGGCAATTACTTTTCACCAAGACCGATTGGTTTTTGGTGGTGCAAAATCTTGGCCGGGGGGTGTATGGATGTCGCATGTCGGCGACCATCGTAATTTCAATGTCGGCACAGGGTTAGATGACGAAGCAATATATTTCACACTGGTATCAGATCGGCGACAACATATATGCACATTGGTCAGCAGTGATAATTTGCAAATCTTGACATCCGAAGGTGAATGGGCCGTATCCAGTAAACCATTAACACCAGAATCCATTGACATAAAAATGCATACATCCGTGGGCAGTCCAACCGATACATACCTGCCACCCCAGCAGATGGAGGACAAGACAGTATTTGTTTCCAATAACAAACACGATATTCGTGAATTGGTGTTGGACAATATGTCGGAAAATTATACGGCCGAAAACATTAGTGAATTGTCATCGCATTTGATAGATAATCCGGTGGATATGGCGTATAACAAGGCAAGCAAAAAATTATTTGTTGTCATGTCATCTGGGAATATGGCGGTGTTAAATTATAATAAACCTATGGATATTTGTGCATGGGGGCGTTATACGACAAATGGTAAGTTCTATTCTGTTGTCGCGTGTAATAATGATACGTTTGTTGTGACAAAACGTGGCGACGATTTTCAATTAGAATATTTCTCTGATTCGGAAATGACAGATTCGGATACAAATCCATACACCATTAGTGCGGTCGGGGTGCCGTTGATGTCCAATGGACATAATGTACATCACGCGCGCATCAAGAAAATTACGGTCAGGTTATATAATTCCAAAACATTATTTATAAATAATGTTCGTGCGAATTTACCAAATGAAATATATTCTGATAATGCACCCGGATTTTCCGGGGATATATCAGTAAATATACTTGGTACAGGAACAGAAATGACGGATGCACCGTGGGAAATTTCAACAACTGATTCGTTGCCAATCACAATATTGTCGGTGACAATATATGGCAGATATCAAATCTAATAAAAATAAAGGTGAAAATTATGGGACAAGTTATTTCAGACGTGACAGATATTTTAAACTATCAAGATAGTAAGAAAAATGCCAATGAAACCAAGAAACAAATTTTGGCAGAAATGGCATCAGATGAGAATGAAAAACAAAATCTGGTCAAAAAAGTTTTGGCATCGCAACGTGCAAAATATGGTGCCAAAGGAATGTCAAACAATGGAATTACCGAAGAGACGGTCTTAAACCGTATGAAATCCGAGGCAGAAAAACCATACGAAAATAAAAAGAAAATAAATATGAGCAAATTAAAAAATGCGCGTGCAACAAAAAAGAATCTAGTGTTATCGGCATTGGAGCATATGGATAAATTGTTGGGATAGATAATATGAGTGAATACAACCAATTTTTGGATTCTTGGAATTCGATATTGGGTATCACCACGCCGCCACATCACCATGTTATGACAAACTTTTTGTTTGATGTTATAAATGGTGATGTGCGACGTGGATTATTGATGGCATTCAGACATTCGGGAAAATCAACAATAGTTGGAATATTCGCGGCATGTACACTGTTTTTAAAACCCGAAACACGAATCTTGATATTATCGGCAGAAACTCATTTGGCCACACGAATGGTTATGCACATCAGAAATATATTGGAAAATCATTCATGGTGTACAGATATGATTCCAAAAAATAAACGTGAATGGGCCGAAAATAAAATTACAATAAACAGACCAATCGGAATTCGCGAACCATCGGTCATATGCCAAGGTATATCAGGCAATATAACAGGTATGCGTGCCGATTTAATAATCTGTGACGATGTCGAAGTACCGAACACATGTAATACAATGCGAAAACGTTCTGCACTGCGCGAAAGACTTAGGGAACTGGATTTTATACTATCGCCCAACGGAAGTATGATTTATATTGGAACACCACATACATTTGATACGATTTATCGAACAAACTAGTTCGATTTTATTGGCAATGAACTTGTTAAACTGTGCAGACGACGTAACAAATCGGTCCCTTCGTCACCAAACATCGGCAGATATGTCTCGTATTCCGGCATATCAATCTGGACTTGGGCGCGGATACGATCACTTATGGGTTGCTTCAATATGTCGTTCGCCATGTCCCATACGCGGTATGCGTTCCATGTTTGTACAATGGTGTCAAAAATTTGCAACTTGTCTGGCCGTGTTGCCAAAACTTTACGACCATATGCAATCCAATTATCGCCCAAATCACGGATAACAGGCGCGTTCATAAAATCTTCGATACCTTTTGGGGTTGCCGAAAACTTATCTACGGCATCAACAAGCGCACCAACAGAATCTGATTCCAAATCAACACTATCACCGGATTCCGCCAACATACCACCGTATGGCAACAATTCGCGTGCAATCGAATTCATCGGTGTTTTTCCACTGCGCAGGTTTTGAATGTGCATAACCAGGAATTTTCCCGTCGGCAGGTCGCGCATTTCGGCAATAACATCATCGGTTGCTTCATCAACAAAGATTTTGTTCAATGCCGGCCACCCACCCGCGATAACATGAGCCTGGCGGTACAGGTTTAACAATTTCTGGGCAACAACACTTGCTTTTGCTTTCATCTCGTTCAATCCCTCCGTGGATTCTGCATTATTCGGTCATAATCATAATAACCTTATGCATCGTAGGTGCGGTAATTTTTTCGTCCGGCCCCGCCATTTGACCATACAGGTTGCCCTTGGAATCGCGGCGAACAACAGCGATATTAGCCTTGACCAATTTTTCGGGTTCCAATGCCTTGAAATCTGTATCTATAAAGATCGCCAATTCGCCAATCGTCGGTGTTTTTTTCGCATCGGCAAACACATAAGACTTTTCGGGTATAAACCCACCCAACCGTTTGGAATTTGGAATAACCGCATAAATATTTGCGCGACCTTCCAAATTTGCGGGGGCGGGAATCATTGTCGTATCAGATTTTTTAAACGATAAAGATTTTCCTTCGGGTTCGCCGAACACCGGAACCAATTTGCGGCGTGCATTATTGTATAACTTTGCACCATACAAATGCCCATGTGTATCCATAAAATCAGACGCCGAATCACCGGGTGCCAAAGCCGCCTTGACACGTTCTTTGACCTTGTTCATTTGTTTGATTAGTTCACCCGATTTGTACAATTCGGCAATTTTATCGAACATACCTTCAACGGTCTGCGCAAAAGAATTCGCCAACGGTTCAATTTCATTTTCATACACTTCACGTTGCCCGACTTCTATTTTATGATACACAGACAGCGTCATCCCCGCATCTTTTGCGGCCTGGGCAATAGTTTTTCCCGATTGCTGACGAATCTTGCGCAATCCACTGCCGAAAACTTTCAGACCACTGTCTTCGTTATCATTCATACGGCGTGCAATCTCGTTTTGCCATTTCGTTGCAACTTCGTCAGTATCTTTGATGAATATATCGGAAAGTTTACAACCCAATATGTTGCAGATATTCAGCAACTGTTTTTGATTCAATCGGCGTACACCTTTTTCAATTTTTGAAACCGCCGACAACGACAATCCAGAACGCCGTGCGAGTTCGGTCATCTTCATCCCTGCGGCAAGCCGGATATTGCGAATATTGTTTGGAAAAATGATTTCTTCTTGGGCCATAATAAACTCCTTATGTAAATCTTGACAAAATGATAATAAATTTTAACAAACTTGGCAAGGAAAAAGTTTAATAGTGATTAGTGGATAGTGTAAACGGTTAGTATCTTTTGAAATTATTTCATAACTGTAATATTGTTCCCGCCAATATCCGGGCTACTAATTTATGTCGTCTGGGATCTCAGAAATATCTATTGGCGCGACATCTGGTTCTGGTGCCGTTGCCGGCATATCTGAAAACTCTGGGACACGCCCCGCCATTTCATTTAGGTTATCAAACAAACTGAATTCCGCCAAGAATGCAAGGTTCACCGTATCGGTTCGCCCGTGACGATTTTTTCCGATAATGATGTCCGCCTTGCCCCGCGCCTTTTCCAATCGGCGTTGCCAACTGTCCACTGATTTTTCATTTGGGGTATTAGACAGACGATTCGATGGGTCACGATTCTGCAGATAATATTCTTCACGGTACGTGAACATAACGATATCGGCATCTTGCTCAATAGACCCAGATTCACGCAAATCGGACAGTTGTGGCCGTTTGTCGTCGCGGGATTCCACACTGCGTGACAATTGGGACAGGGCAATCACAGGAACATTAAACTCCTTGGCCAACATTTTAAGTCCGCGTGTGATTTCGGACAATTCTTGGACACGGTTATCTTTGTTTTTGCCCCCCGGTGATGTCAACAGTTGCAGATAGTCAATCACAATAAGTGCAATACCGTTATACTTACGCGCCAACCGGCGTACACGTGTGCGAATCATCGGTACAGACATGCCCGGCGTGTCGTCAATAAACAGAGGAATGCGGCTGATTGCATCGGAAAACTGGGCCATTTTAAGAAAGTCTTCGTCGGTCAACGATCCTTCACGCATTGCGGATGCCGAAATACGCGATTGCGAAGACAGCACGCGCGCCGCAAGTTCAGATGCGCCCATTTCCAAACTAAAAAACGCGACCGCACCGGTATATTGCGGATTTGCACGTCCAGAAAATATCGCATTCGCGGCATTAAAAGCGATGTTCATTGCCAATGCGGTTTTTCCCATGCCGGGACGTCCTGCGATAATCAACAGGTTGGATTTGTGCATACCACTTATTGCGCGATCCAAATCGGTCAGCCCCGTGGTTAGACCCGATAATTTACCATCGGCTTTGTACGCAATTTCCGCTTCGCTAAGTGCGGCCTTTAACGCGGTCGCAATTGGTGTCACATCACGTCCAATATCCCCGGTTGTTGCCATGTTGAACAGTTTTTGTTCGGCAACTTCTATCTGGGTTGAAACGGGGTTGTCTATGTCTTCCACAAATGCCGAATCTGTAATAGATTGCCCAATATTTATAAGTTCGCGTCGCATCGCATTTTCATGTACAATGCGACCATATTGTTCGACGTTGACGACGGTTGCGCCAGCCCCGGCCAATTGGGTCAGATAATCAACACCGCCCACGGATTCCAACGTTCCCTGTTGATCAAGGTAGTTTTTCGCGGTGATTATATCAAACGGGATTCCGGCGGCAAACTGACGCATAGCCAATTTATAGATTTCTTGGTGTGCGGGATGTGAAAAATCTTCGGGACGTAAAAATTCGGAAATTTTTTCCAACGCCCGATTGTTCATCAACACCGCGGCTAACACGGCCTGTTCGGCCTCAACATTTGTCGGTAAAGTTTTGGGAGTAAAGTCCATGTCAAACATATTAAACGAAAAAAATGGTTTTTCAATGCCTTTTTTATCGGGGTACGCGGAATTAAGAATTCCGATTTTGAATTCTGATGGGAAACCCGCATGGCCGGACGTATTTACGGCGGAAAAGATAGACCAAATTCGCAAGACTGTGGGCGAAAGACATTTTTCGGCGCAAATGATGCTGAATTATGTTCCACCGGATAAAATCAGACTGGATCCGGGCGGAATCAAAATTTATGAAGATGCGTTTGAACCTCATTACGGCAGAATCGGTGAATATCAAATCACCGGTGCGTCCGTTTATTGGGACCCCGCGGGTGGGCACAGAAATGGTGACCATAGTGTTTGCACGCTGATATATCGTGACGATAATAACCGAAATGTTTTTATACACGATATTACCTATATGATCGTGCCTGATTCGGTTGAATACCCTTTATCATACCAATGTGATTTAGTTTTAGATTTTGTCCGACATCATCAAATGCGAAATTTAACGGTTGAAACAAACGGCATTGGTGGCGCGTTGCCGGAAATCTTGCGCGATACGGTAAGACGTGCCGGATATGGTATTCAAATCACCCCGATTACAAACAGTCGAAACAAACAAGACCGCATTTTGGATGCAATTGAACCATTGTTGTCGACGGGACGATTGTTCGCACATCGTCGAATTACCCAAAGCCCATTTTTTTCAGAAATGTTGGCGTGGACACCAATTGGTGGTGGCGAGCACGATGACGGTCTTGATGCGGTTGCGGGCGCAATTATGTCCAGACCCGTGCCTGTGCGTACGACGATTGATATAAATCGTCGGTATGTCGCAAACACAGATTTTCAAATTTAACAAACAACAAAAGGAAAAAATATGAAATATGATTTAGAAAAAATGTATCGTCGGGCCATCGCCCTGCGCGAACCATGGTTGAAACGTTGGGACGAAGCACGTCGTTATACTATGCCACAATCAGATAATGATATTGCAACATTGTTTGATGCAACCGCATCTGATGCGGCGGATAACCTTGCGGCGTGTATGTATTCATTACTGACACCACCTGAATCGTTGTGGTTGAACCTTGTGCCGGAAAGTTCTGAATCGCCAAATGCAGAAATCGCAACGGCGGCATTACGTTCAAATCTGAATGATTCGAATTTTTATACCACCGTGCACCAGTGTTATATGGATTTAGTAACATTGGGAACCGCGTGTCTGTTTATGGCAGAAAGTCCAATCGGATCTGCAAGTGCATTTTCTTTTACGGCAATACCAATGTCAGATATTGCAATTTTGCCAAATGCGACATTTCATACGGCGTCTATCACATTACAAGATGTAATGTTGCGTTATCCCGAATGGACCCCGCCACGCGAATTCCGTGACAAGATGAAAAGCAATCCGGATGCAACCGTTCGTTTGGTTCAGGCACTGATAGGGACGGATTTTGCGGCATGGTTGGATGTCGGTGGTAATATTGAAAACAATATTGTGTCGCGCGGAACGTTCGAAACGAATCCATATTTGATATTCCGTTGGACTTTGGCCAGTGGCGAATTATATGGTACTGGCCCAATATTGCGCGCATTACCAGATATTAAAACCGCAAACAAAGTTGTAGAATTAGTATTGAAAAATGCGACAAT
>JAGCET010000044.1 GCA_017650505.1 Alphaproteobacteria bacterium | reverse complement strand
TGCACCGCGCCGGCATTATCCCGATTCCGTCAACGAATCAGTTAAAGGCCGAAGATATCAAATACCGAATCGATACGGCCGAATCGCGCGCAATTATCGCGTTTGACGATGGACACATTGTGAACGAGATTAAAAATGCAATTGGTGATTCGGATGTAATGTTGATTTCTAGTGACGAAGTTGCCGATTCGATAAACACTATGCCGGACACGATTGAACGTGTTCCGAATGAAAACACCGACACAATGGTAATTTATTTCACATCGGGCACAACGGACCTGCCGAAAATGGTGGCACACAATTACACATACCCATTGGGTCATATAAATACCGCGGTATTTTGGCAAAGATTGCACGATGGCGATATTCATTTCACACTAAGCGAATCGGGTTGGGCGAAATGTTCATGGGGAAAAATGTATGGCCAATGGTTGGCGGGCGCGACGGTATTTATATTTGATGTCACAGGAATATTTACGGCGCATGATTTATGGCGCGAAATATCAGAAAACGGTGTGACATCGTTCTGTGCGCCACCGACGGTTTATAAAATGCTGATTCATGCCGACGCATCAAAATATGACCTTGGCAAACTTACCAAGGCAGATGTCGCAGGCGAGGCATTAAATCCCGAAGTTTTTGAACGTTTTTACAATTTGACCGGAATCAAATTGCACGAAGGCTTTGGTCAAACCGAAACAACGGTGCAATTATTTACAAACCAATGGATTGAACCCAAACCCGGCAGTATGGGTATGCCCGCCGCGGGTTGGGACATAAAATTGTTGGACGAAGATGGTCGTCCGGTACCCGATGGCCGTGTTGGTGAAATATGTGTATCGTTGGAAAACGGCCGCCCGGTTGGTTTGTTCCAAGAATATCACAAAAACGAGAAATTGACCACCGCGGCGTTTCGTGATGGATACTATCACACCGGCGACGTTGCATATCGCGACGCGGACGGATACTATTGGTTTGTTGGTCGCAACGATGATTTGATTAAATCATCGGGCTATCGCATCAGTCCGTTCGAAGTTGAAAGTGTTTTATTGGAACACCCGGCGGTACGCGAAGTCGCGGTCACGGGCATTCCGGACCCATCACGTGGCCAGGCCGTCAAGGCAACAATCGTGTTGAACAAATATTTCCAAGGCAACGATATCCTTATTCGGCAATTACAAGATCACGTTCGCAATCGCACGGCAACATATAAATATCCACGTGTGATAGAGTTTGTGGACAGTTTGCCAATGACCATATCGGGCAAAATTCGTCGCGCACTGATTCGCACACTGGACAGCACAAAAAAAACAATCATTGAACCAATTAAAAATACAATCGGCCTGGGCAAAGACGAAGAAGATAAATAGTGGGCGAGTGGGTAGCGGTAGTGGTTAGTGTTAGTGGTTAGTGATAAGTAAAAACCGCCCAACCGGGCGGTTAATCGTTACAGAATCACACACTCACACCTACCATTCATGCATCCAGCCCATGCACCCGTATGTTCAAAATCACAATCCAGTGAACTACAATCACTGTGGGATGTACAATTACCATAGACGGGCTTATCGCTAAGGTTCCACAACAGACAGTTAGCGTCTGTATGTGGTGTTCCGGACCACTCGGTACATGTCTTATATGTGACAGTCGTTGTCGGCAGGTTATTTTCCACGCTATTTGTCGCACTTTGCAATGCCGCCGCCGTTACCAATTTATCTGAATCGGTGGATGAATTGTATATTGTTGACCCGTCATAAATCCCGCGCTCACCACCGATATCACCATTATTGTTATACATTACAACTGTATCCGCCGTTCCGGTCGGTATCATTTGATCCAAAACATCACGTGCAACAAGATCATCTGCATTGCAATCACCATCGCCATTATTATAAGCATCACATATAAAACGTTCACCGATTACACCCGCGGTATCGGTATATGTGACAACGGTATCACCTGGCGTTGATGCGTTTGTCCGCGCGGCCGGGATTGTTGCCTGGCGCGTGGTATCAACATAATCTTTGGATGTGACGGTTGCGGATACAGCATATGCATTTATTGATAAAATTGATGCGATTGTTGCAAATAAAAATGTATGTTTCATTGCGGAAAATCCCCCTTTTCTTTATGAAAACAGTGTAGCAAAAACGTACGTTTGTGCCCACCCCGGTTTCGAAAAATTCGACCATTGATTTTACTGCAAAATTTTTGTGAAAAAAGTACTGGACACAAACGTACGTTTTCGCCCATTATTAAAATCAATAAAACCGGCGGAAAACCGCCGGTTTTACCGACCGCTATTTTACCGCGTTTTTTGTATTTTTTCGATTACCGCATTATTTTTTATTTCTTCCGAAACACTGCGTATTTTTTGCGATGGCACCTTTTCAAACCAATTGCCAAATTCCACCAAGATATTTTTATCTGGGGTTTCATTTTTTTGTTTCCAATAAACCGATTCTATAAAATCCACATCCGTATCCAAATATGTACACTGCATTTTTGCACAATATTTAGTATCCCAAAACACACATAACCGGCAATTCCCGCGGACATCGGCGGGAATTGCAACAAAATTATTTTTGAACCAAGTCTTAAAATGCTTGTATTCAACTACGGCCCGGGACATTAATCGACCTTTTTCATAACCAATGATACGTTGGTGCCACCGAATCCAAATGAATTAGACATTGCAACATTGACCGTACGTTTTTTTGCTTTGTTCGGAACCAAATCAAAATCGCCGACTTCATCAACCGGGTCGGTCAAATTGATTGTTGGCGGAACAATTCCATCACGAATTGCCAAAACGCAGAATATTGCTTCGACTGCACCGGCCGCACCAAGTAAATGTCCGGTCATAGATTTCGTGGACGACATACACGCCCCCGTTCCACCAAACATATTTTTAACTGCGGTCAATTCACCAATATCGCCCAAACCGGTCGATGTTCCATGTGCATTGATATAATCGACATCCGACGGTTTTAATTCCGCATCTTTCAATGCCGCCGCCATCGCACGTGCACCACCTTCGCCACCTTCGGCCGGCGCAGTTATATGATATGCGTCCCCCGAAAGACCGTATCCGGCGACTTCGGCATAAATTTTTGCACCACGTGCCACCGCGTGTTCATATTCTTCTAAAACCAAGACGCCCGCACCTTCGGACATAACGAAACCGTCGCGTCCTTTGTCCCACGGACGTGATGCACCGGTCGGGTCATCGTTGCGCGTACTTAATGCCTTCATCGCCGAAAATCCGGCGACCCCAATTTTACCAACCGCGCCTTCGCAACCACCGCAAACCATCACATCGGCATCGCCATGTTGAATCAAACGAACACCTTCGCCAATGCTGTGCGCGCCGGTTGCACATGCGGTCACCATCGCAACATTCGGACCCTTTAACCCATATCTGATTGATATATTTCCGGCCGCCATATTTATAATGCATTTTGGAATAAAGA
>JAGCET010000043.1 GCA_017650505.1 Alphaproteobacteria bacterium | reverse complement strand
GTTTGGACGGCACCGCTATTATTCCGCGAATTTCTTTTACATGCCGGTGGCGCGTCCTGGTTAACCAAATTACGCAGTGTTTCAATATCCAATGTCGCGCTCTTTTTCATTCCGCGGAATAATGACACACTCATAACAACATCTGATGCACACGCGACCTGGGTTGAACCGGTCATACCCGAATTCGCATCAACCCATTCACGTTGAACTTCTTCGCCTTCATTGAGTATGCTAACCAAACGGCAATGTGGTTGGCTCTTGGAAACCTTACCATCCTTGGTTACAACACGATAGTAGCAATTTTTGCCATCATAACATTCACATCTGCCTTCGTCACCATGATCGCCTTCTTTGCTGCACCTGTCACACATGTATTTACCCCACATATTGCAAGATCCCGACAGCAACATAATAACGTCACTAACATCGATACCGACCGTCATTGCCAATATCAACGCATCATACATATTTTCAACAACATTTTCATACGGATCAAAGAATTCATTTGCCAAATCTTTGAACTTTTTAACGCGTTTTGGACCCGTGCAATTGTTCGCCGAAGAATCACAACCGGCATATTCAAGCATCGCGTCCAATTTTGCCTTTAGATCTTTCATTGATGTAACCGCATCTTCGACCGCGGTTTCAATTTGACCACCGATTTGTTCACGAACCAAAATATCGGGACTTATACCATTTTTCGCCGCAAGTTGTTCGGCAACCCCCATATTTTCCAATCCTTCAACCGTTGGCCCCAATTCCGACGTGATAATGGCCGTATTTGCCCTGCTTTCTTCTAATGCACTTTGAATCTGGGCGGCCTGCGATTCGCTTTGTGCGGCCATTTGTGATTGCATTTGGGCCATAGATTCCGCCATTTGCGCCTGCATTTGTTGCATTTGCGCCTGCATTTGCTGCATCTGCGCATTGCTCTGTTCGGCGGCGGCCGATGCCGCCGCGGCCTGGGCTTGGGCCTGGGCCTGGGCAATTGCAACCGCATTTTGTTGTTCTTGGGCCTTGGCGGTTGATTTTGCAACTATCTGTCCGGTCAAAGAATCAATCAATGCATCACCGTGCTTTTTGCATGTGGCGTTGGAATTCACACAACCTGCAACAATTGGCCGTGCAACCGATGCATCGCTGCACCCAGATGAACATTTTGGGTTTGCACATCGCAAAATTACCGCCTCGCAATTGCCAAAATTCGCATCTGCAACGTTTGCGGACATGCCACCGCGGGCATTCATCGTATTGTTCCATTTATTGTTATTTGTGGCCCCAGTGCCATTGTACGCGGTAAGGTTAGACCCCGCCGTTGTCGCAACGTTAGCCACCGCCGGCGCAATAAACGCGGCGCATAATACACCACACAAAACCTTTAACGGAATATACATCTCTCTTCTATCGGAACATTTTAACATAAAAAGCAAATAAAAGAAAGAAAAAAAGCATTCGGCCGAAGCCGAATGCATCAACAACATAACAAACAAGGAGAAAAAATTATCCGTTGCAACGGTTGCAATTGTTGCGAACCACGCGACGTTCAGAATATGTACCCGCTGGTTCATAAACCGTTACCGGACGATATACCTGGTAATGATCAATTACTTCGGTATGTGTTTTAACACGGACTGGTTGTGCGCAAGAATTGCAAGGCGCAGAAACTGTGCGTTGTGCAACAGGCGCAGCATAGTTAACAGTCGCTGTGTTATAACGAACGTGATTTGTGTATGTTTCTGTTTCGGTATAAACCCCACCATCAGATGCATTTGCACTGACCGCAACCATCGCAGCAAACAAACCAGACAAAATTGTTTTTTTCATATTTGACCCTTTTGGTTATTCGTCAATATTATAGGACACAAATTTGTGTTGTCAAGTATTATTGACAAATTTTTTTATTGGTGGTTATTTTACCCTATTTTTGTCAAAAATGGCTAAAATCTTAAAACTATGCCCAAAACCCCGTCCTGCTTGTCCGATGGGCAGAACTGCTCTATGGTCTGGACCGCGGTTTCTGTATCTGGGAACCCACACTTTGTCACAGGGATAATTTCCAACAGTTCATTAAATGTCTTGGCGACAACCAACCCAATGACCGTCATAATGAAACTTTCATTTTCGTTTTCGTTACAAATAAACCGAATCGTATCACCCAATTGGATTTTTTTACGCTTTTCATCCAACAGACGTAATTCCACCGTCTTTTTACCTTGCAAAAACAAATCGAAATAGGTTCTTTTTAAATGCATTGTATGTTCTGCCATATTTGTCCCCTGTCATTATTTACCCATGTAAAAATCCGCCAAACGGCGGATTTTAATCTTATACACGACGTACTTTCTTTGGTCGGCATCCATTATGCGGAATACGGGTTGTATCAGTAATACTTTGTACCACCAATCCGGCATTTGCCAAACCACGAACCGCTGATTCACGACCCTGGCCGATACCACGCATCAAAACGTCAACCGTTTTCATCCCCATTTCGGCGACCTTTTTACCAACCGCATCTGCCACAACCGTTGCGGCATAAGGTGTAGATTTCTTGGCACCTTTGAAATTATTTGCACCTGCGGTTGCCCATGTCAACACGGCACCCGATTGGTCTGTGATTGTGATACGTGTGTTATTATTCGTGGCAACGACATGTGCAATGCCGTGCGATACTTTTTTTACAACTTTCTTTTTACTAACTGCCATTTTTATTTTTTCCTTTTATTAGATGTCTTCAATTAACTATCGTGTTAATCTCTACCCAATTAAATTATTTACCCTTGACCGCAGAACCCGCGACGACGACGCGTTTACCTTTACGTGTACGTGCATTGGTCTGTGTGCGTTGACCGCGAACGGGCAAACGGTTACGATGACGAATACCGCGATATGTTTTCAGATCTTGCAAACGTT
>JAGCET010000042.1 GCA_017650505.1 Alphaproteobacteria bacterium | reverse complement strand
ACACTGTTGATATTTCCAACAATACACATAAATGAATTTGAAACCGATGCCATTGGATTATCCGCACCAATTTCGGCCGGCACGCATTGTGCGGAACTTGATATGCCCGTTGCCGCCATGGACAGTTCCGTTCCGACATACATCACCGGTTGAATTGTTATGTTTGATAATGCCTTTATTGATGATATGCCACCCATACCAAACGCACCGATAATCGCGCCAACAATCATAATACGAACACCGGTGCGCCACACTGTATCGAACCATGCACCAAATGCAAATTTTTGTTCTTTACCATCCAATGCCGCCGCATCTGTCATCGCCTTGTAAAAATATTTTATTGTGTGGATAAATAAAAATACACCAAATCCGACGACCATCAGTATCCATAAATTCCTCAAAATCGCATTCCAAAAGTTTTCCGATGCATTACCTAAAACCAAGAATAAATCATTAACATACCCGCACAAGAAACATCCGTTCACATTTGCAACATTTCCATCGGCCGCGCCCACAGAATTCATAAACGTCGACATATTTGTATATGACAGTGATGCCCCACCAATCGCGGAACTGACGTACCAAATTCCAACCCCCAACGCAATGGCGCCAAAAATAAAACGAATAAGATAACCAACCAATATTTTCTTCATTATTTTTTCCCGTCACCTTTTGACTTGTCATCAGATTTTGGTTTTTCTGCGGACTTTTTTTCGCCACCATTTATTATTGTTGAACCAACGCTTTTTACACCATTCACAACCAATCCGACTAATTTTTCTGCATCGTTTGCCATTTGTTCGCTTAACGCATTTTCTTCCTTAACCCCGAATGTATCCAACACCATTTTTGTCACACGTGGAACCTGGGCATAGATATAATTCATAACATACAGCAAAACAATTAGACCAGTAAGTGTCAACGTTGCAAAATTTGCATCCGATAAATCATTTGCCATAACTTCACCCGATGTAATCGCATCCATAAGTTTGTCAACAGACGTCCCGGCATCCGAAAAGAAGCGTGACAGTATAACCATTATGACCAAATAAGTTATAACCGCGGCCCCCAATGTAATGATTGCATTTATCAGTTTCTTTAATTGGTCTGTACCCAAACCTTTACCAAGTGATGACATCCATTCGGGCATATCGCCACCACGGAAAGACATCATGACCAATCCAATCGGAAACAAAAATGCAAACATCGCCATCGCCACAATAACATCGACAAAGTAAAAACAAAAACGCAAAAAGAACTTAAAGAATCCATAAAACAAATACAGCCCCGCCATAAATATTATTATATGTCGAAAAATATCGCCAACACTGAAAATATTTACCCACGTAAAAGCCTTGTCCATAACGGCAATACCAAGTTTCATAAAGGATTGAAACACGGTTATTGTGGTCTTCATTATCGACACAATTGTATCGCGTAATTCGGGGCGATAAAAGCCGTTATCTTGCATTTTCTTTGGCGTATAATCAACACGAACATTTACCAAATCGGTATTCGTTTTTAACAATGCTTCACTGTAAATCAACGTCACGTGTGCGACTGGTTCGAATGTGACACGTGTAATCAAACGCGGTACGGCCACACCAAATCCCAACAGTGTCAGTGCGAACAAAGAATTTATTACAACATGACCAATCGTCTTCATATACAATGGATCGGACGCATCCGGTTTTTTGGGATTCACATGCTTCCATACCGCCCATATAACATAGAATACAAATAACGCAACGAAAATTATAAAGCATATATTTGCAACACGTTGATAAACGGCCGCCCCAGCGGTTGATACAACACGGAACAAATTATCAAACACGCCACAGCCCCAACACTGAACCGCATTATCAACAAAATTGTTCATTATTCCATTCATTATTTAACCAATCCAATTATCTTTTTTGCCGAATCAAATATACTTTTAGCTTTTTTAACGTTGGCGTTAAAATCACCTTTGACTTGTTCGTACAGTGCCGTTTGTCCCGGCGAATAAGTTTCTATTTGTTTGCGGGTGCGATCAAATATTGCCTGCATTAAAAAGAATGTAAGTATTGAAGATAACCAAAGCAACGAATGCCCACCAAAACTTGTCGCGTTTGCATCAATCGATGCACCCGGAACATTGCCAGATGCAACACCACCCGCGGCAACCGTGAATACCGATGCATCAAAATGAAACAATGCACGAACAATCGCAATATTTATAATCAGTATAAATGCACACGCAATCATTGTTATAACCAATGTTCGTAACGATTTTATAATTTCACTGAATGCGGGCCATATATCAAACCATTTGTCATTTGGTTTCGCAACCCACGCCAACACACTGAACGGATAAAGTATCAACGCAATGCCAAAATCAAAAATACCTTGGATAATCAAAAGCGCCATAAAGAAATTACATCCGACAAACGCAAATACCAACAATACACCGGTTATTATATCCATCAAACTTGTTCCTCCGTGCGGGATAGGGGATATCAGTTTACGAATTCCGCGTGTAAAGAATTCAAATCCACGTTTTACAACCGCGTTATTCGCCGACGACAAAGTCGATACCGGATGCACCAAGAAATTACAGCTGCGTACACTTAACCAATCGCCCGACAATACACCCGGTGGGCAAGAAATGTCTTGTTTTACAATGCCTTGGATATTTTGTGAATCAACAATGGCTTCGGTATACAACGAACCAAATTCCAAGAATGGATTTACCAACCATTCCGTTACATACGTTGGGCGAATTTGCAACAGAAATGTTGCCGCAATAATTGCGCGCATTGCATTTTTCAATGTGGTTTGTGCAATATCGAATCCCTTGATTTTTCCTTCCCACATTTCACCGCCGCCGGTAAAGCCCAAAAATTCCATCCATCTTTTTGGAAAATACATTTTGAACGCATACATAAATACAGATGCACCCAAAAATCCCCAAATCAGAATATAAATAATTCCATCGCCATGGCCAACAAAGTATTCATATCCGCCACGCGCAACCATCATAATTGCATCCAAAACACGCGGAATAAAAGGTGCCATATTTAACCGGTCAACAATGTCCCATCTGGCAAGTGCCACATCGGGTGCAAATATTGCGCACACAACAACCAACGGCAACATAATATGTCGCATAATATTCACGTAAAATTTACATCTAAAATGCATTCGTCCTACATTTATGTTTTGATTTATATCACATAATGTTAAAATTGTGATATAATTAAACGAAATGAGCAAGTTAAAAAAATTTTTTATTGTATTTTTATCATTCTGGCCATTGACCGCGGCCGCCGTAATTCCATTGCTGATTGCAGGCGGTGTCGCAACAATAGCGGGTTTTTCGATATGGAGAACACTTTCGCCCGTTGATATGAACGATGCGTATCAATTTTTTTCTTCGTGTTGGTCGTGCAATATGTTTTCGTCGATTATGGCAACGATGTCGAATTTGTTGCCGCGTATTTATTCTGGGATTGGTTCAATTGTGATTCCGATGGCGGCGATATTGACGGCGATATATTTCATTTGGACAATTGCGTCTGGATTTTTGAATGCTAAGTTAGAAGCCGGATGGAATATGGCATCAGATTTCGGCAAACACATTGTCCGGCTTGGTATAGTATGCGCGCTTTTGCTGATTCCATTGCCACGTCTAATAAGTTCGACAATTATAAACCCGATATTCAGCATCGGTTTGTCGGTAAATCATGTTATCGGTGATTCGGATGCATACGGCGAATGTGTGGTGGCAACTACGTTGATGGATAAAAATAACGATAGTATATCTATTGCGGCAAATGGCGCACAAACCGGCGCATTCCCAACAAAATTGCGCAGTGGTCTTGCGTGCCAGGTTGCAAATGTGCACCAATTGACCGGAACCGGTATGACGGTTGGTTGGACGATGCTGAATATGGCATTTAACTATGAATATATGCACAAGATTATGTGGGCAATCCCAATTTTCCCAAATATTCCGATTTTCTTTACCGGTTTGTTGATTTTGGCATTGTATTTTGTCGCGCTGTTCCCGGTTGTTTTATATTTCTTGGAAATATTCGTCACGTTATCACTGGATTTCGTAATGTTGCCACTTATGTTGCTGTCGTGGCTGTTTTCCGGGTGGAAGATTTTCCCGTCCGGCGGCCGCACAATCAAAAAAATGATAGATGATGTTATTACCGGAGCGGTTGGTATTGCGATGATGTGTATATTCTTGACATTCGGCATAATGTTTCTGGATGCAATTATCGGCAATGTTGGTGCGGTTTCGCGAATCGCCACGGCATTTGCCCAAAACGATTCGAAAATTTTGATGGATGGTTTGCTGTTGCGGAATGACACGTTGATAAGCATTATCCTTATGGGCGCGTTTTTTGCGATGTTTATGACATCGATTCCGACATTGATTAAGACTTTATTCAATGTGGAAATATCGGACAAGTTCTATAAAACCGCGAAAAATGATTTTGACAAAACGCGCGCAACCCTTGGTAAATGGTGGGACAAGATAAAAAAATAAAAAATCAAGAAATTTATTTTTCGTTGGGGGCTTTTTTAATTGCACCGAATCTGATATAATTCTTAGCAAATGAGTAAATACGCGATTCTTTATTGGCCACGCAGTACGAAATCGGACGCCGAATACCAAACGGCGCGCAAAATTATAAATTCCGAGATTGGCAATATGCCAGACATTATATCGGGCGATTTGAATGTCGCCGATATTTTTGCCACCCGCCCAGACGCGATAATATATTACCCCGTTTTTTACGGTTCTACGGGTTGGTGGGGCGAGTTGCTTGGTGGTGCCGCAATGATTACCAATAAATTGATAATTTCTCCGGAATGCCAATTGATGGTCATAGAATCGGCGTCGGCCACGCGTGCAAAGCGCCATACGACACATCATCTGTTCGCGGCCGAGATATACCCAACCAGTGGTTTCTTTAAGAAAATGAGTTCCGAAATCGCCACCGTTGCAGATATGTTGGCGACAGATGCGGGCACAATATTGGCACTGTTTTCCGGCCGGGACAAGAATCGGTTTGTAAATGTCTTGGAATCCACCGGCAACGCGTATTTGGGTTGCATCGGCCAATATTAAGGCGGGTTGTTGGTGATTATATGGCTAGTTGACCCATTTTTGTAAAAGCGCTGTGTTTCTAAGTTATTATTTAATGTTTAAATGTATTTACCTGGACACCTTGAATTTGCTTGTTTTTTGTATATTTTATGATAGTATCCGGCTAATAAATCGGTATGCATTCAAAATAAAAAGGGGTTACGATGCCTGAAAAAACAAACGAAAAATACGATTTTTTGGAAGAATACATGAGAGGAATTGCGTTGGGTATCCCAAATATGACAACAGCCGAAAGAAACGAAATAAAGGAATTACAACAAAAGATTCTGCCAGAAACCAACGAAAAAAAATCAACAGATTTACAATCATTACACCCTGATGGGACACATAAAGTGTTTACAAGCGTGTTAAACGATGTGAAATTGAATATACCGGCCATGTTGGTGGGACCCGCGGGCGGCGGAAAATCCACATTGCTATACCAAGTTGCACAAACATTGAATTTGACATATTATCCAATGTCTGTGAATGGTCAAACAGCCGAATATCACATTATTGGATATAAAAATGCAAACGGTGATTATATCAGAACTGCTTTTCGTGAAGCGTACGAACATGGCGGATTGTTTTCGTTTGAAGAAATTGATGCGGGCAACCCAAATGTTTTGACCGTTATCAATAATGCGCTTAGTCAGGATTTTTATTTGTTTCCTGATAAACTCGTTCAAAAAAATGCACAATTCAGATTATGTGCCTCGGCGAACACATATGGGTACGGTGCAACCCGACAATACGTTGGACGTAATCCCTTGGATGCCGCAACATTGGACAGGTTTGCTATGACCTATATAGATTATGACGAAGATCTGGAAAAGAAAATTGGCCCTGTAAAGGAATGGACGTTTTTTGTTCAGGCTTTGCGACACACTGTGTCTTGTTGGGATGATCATACGCCACCAATTGTAATAAGTACCCGTGCAGTTGTATTGGGTGGACGCGATATACAATCCGGAACAGATTGGGACAATGTTTTACATAAATTTGTTTGGCGTGGCGTTAGTTTACAGCCAGAGGTTTTATGCGCCATGAAACGGGAAGCTTTTAAATCTTTTATTAAAAACTATATCGCATATAAACGAACCAAATAGGTATGAAAGTATTTGAAAGGTATTTTTTGTGGAATGATTTTTTGGAATATGTCGATTGGCAACCATCAAATTCTCAAGAATGTAGCCACGCGACTGATTTTTCACCACACGATCTGCCGGTATCTTCTGATTTAGAATATAAAAAACAACCATGGTATGGAACGTTTTCGTTTGAACAAGCAATGCTTTTGGGGCGTAATGGATGGCCAGAAATGGCGAAAGAAGTAAAAGATGCGGTTGTGAATCCTTGGGATACACTTATCGATACTCGTCCATGGAATCCGATACATTCGATTGCGGGTTCCAGCATAGATATAAACGGTTATATCGTTGGTGTCCCAGAATGTATGTTTCGACAAAATGATTCTGTTACCAAGGCTGTGAATATTGTTATAAATGTGGGGCATAAATATGAAATTAGACCATCTGAGATTGTAAAAAACGGCAAACAGATAGTTGATATAGTAAATGCATTTGAAATAAATAATATACGCACGCGACTTGTTGTTATGGTGGCTGTATCAGATGATTACAAAGATGTATTTCGAACTTTTGTTGTTTGTAAAGACCTATATGATAGTTTCGATTTAAAAAGGGTTATGTTCGCGGTTGCGCACCCCAGTTTTCTGCGCAGATTATGGTTTTCTATGGCGGAACGGGAATCAATGGATATTCGTAATAAATTTGGTTTTTTATTTGATTCTTATTATGGGCATTGTGTGCACGATTTTGAATACAAAAATGATAAAAATATACTTTATTTTGTTGTGAAAAAAGAACATTCAGAAATTAAAAACCAAATGTCCGATATTGTAAAACCAAATTTTTTTGCGTATTCCGAATTTAACCAGAATTTACAAGATCTGACCCTACAACATTTTATAAAAACAGACAAATCATATTAGGGGTCATGACCAGTTAATTTAATTTACATACCTTATTATTGCTTGATTTTCCAAAAAAACACTGTATAATTGCCTGGCAAAATTAAAAAACTAAGGGGTTTAGTGATGAAAAACGGTATTCATCCGGAATATTTTGAAATCAACGTGACACTTACCAATGGTAAAACGGTCAAGATGTTTTCTTCGGTAAATAAAGATTTGGTTCTGTCTACGGACAATTTGAATCATTCTGCGTGGACGGGTCAACGTTCTAATGCCGGTGAAAAGGGCCGTCGGACCGAAAATTTCAAGAAAAAATTTGCCGGTTTCGATTTCTAAAGTTTTGACCAAGGGGGGCGGGTTATGGATTTGCTGATCAAAGGTTCGCCGGAATTAAATAAAATGTTCATGGCGTTAAAGCGGACGGCGGACGGCCTGCGCCACGATTTTGGCGAGGTTGAAAACCTGCAACAATCCCTGCGTGGGGCGCGCGATTTTGTGCACCGTGCCGCCACACGAATCGAAGGTGAAATTTTATCTGATTTGTCGTTGGTACGTCCGTCGGCGGGTCTGTTGACACCAAATGTGGTGCGCGTGGGCGATGGGCGTGATGAATTTGTGCTGGCCCTGTCGGGGGCGGCAAATTTTGTGCGTGCAAATCCGCGTTTCGCGATATCATTGGCATTGCGCACAATGGACGAGACTAAAATTGCGCTGGTTTATTCCCCAATAGATGAATATTTATATTACGCGGAATCGGGTGCGGGCGCGTTTGCGTATTCTGCATTTCATTCGGCGCGTATCCGCGTGTCTAATATCAAGGATCCGGCCGATATGACCGTTGCATACAATGGGATTGTTGGTAATCCAATGGCGGCGGCCGATGTGCGAACGACCGGTTGCCCGGCGATGGATTTGGCATGGGTTGCCGCGGGCAAATTCGATGCGTTTATGTCCACAACACTTGATTTTGCAGAGGTTGCAGCCGCCGAATTGATAGTACGCGAGGCCGGCGGAAAAATAGAAATTGGTGCCGACATCACCGCCACGAATGGAAAGATAAGCGTTGAATAAAACCCTATGGAGTTTAAATCAAAGCGCACAGATAGTGCGCTTTTTTACATACAACATCACCAAAATCACGAACCGATAATATGCGATTTGTCACGGTTTGGGAAAGATATTAAGGTGTTTTAAAAAAATATAATAAGTTTGTAATTCACAATTAAGTTGACAAAATAAAATTGTGTTGTAATATGGCGCCTAACAGGTATAAAAGGGTATAAAAATGGAACTAACACGCGAACAGGTACGTACCGGAATTTTAGAATGTCTAAACCAATACTTGGATTTACAAGGGCGCGGCATACAAATATCAGATTACACAAACGTTTATACAACAATTAAAGAGTTAGATGAGCTTGATTGTGAATGTATCGCAGGTGATATTAATGTGCTTTTTGATATTTGCATGAATCAAGAAGAAGCGCATTACTTTCTGAACATGCCATTTAATGAAACAGTTAATTTTATTTGTTCAAAAAAACCGACATTGGGTACAACTGGCAGGACGCCCGTATTGATGGGGCTATCAATGGGCAATAGTGTGCAGATTAATGATCCAGATAGCATGATTGATATTGATAATGTTTTACTTTGGAAAGAAACACCAACGTATACTTTATATCGTGACAGAGTACGCTAGATATCACATATATCAAAAATAATGTAAAGAGTGCAAACAATACAACCACACAAAAATAACGTGGTAATTATAAAAAAATATGTGTGTTTTGTATCTGTTCGTCATATAGTTTGCAAATGTGTGAAACAGGTATAGGTTTTGCTGCCCAACTTACGAACTTGTGGAACTGGACATGTCGCGGCCACGGCTGTGCCTTGCACAGACGGGACGGATGGCATGACATACTGTGTAATTCACGAGCTTATGAATGAAATACACGATTTGTTGTCGTTTGAGAAAGGTTGTGGTGTTT
The DNA here is from genome assembly GCA_017650505.1 of Alphaproteobacteria bacterium. The sequence goes on along the minus strand of JAGCET010000042.1, from coordinate 66,277 downwards.
TTATCTTTCTTTCGGAATGATACAGAATTTACCGGTTAGCATATTAACAATCATATAATCGCCTTGGTTTATTTTTTTAAACTCGTCTTCACGCCCATGCGTTTCTAATACAGTAAAATCTGAGCCTTCACGCGACATATTACCATAATGGGTGTATTCTGCCTCAAATGGGCTATTGTGCCAATCAAATTCAAATTTTATTTTTACTCCAACAGAATCTTTTGTAAAAACGTACACACAATCATACGCTTTCCAAATGTTTATATCAAAATCTTTGTTCGCGCGCCACGGGTGTAGACTATCTACAAATCCGACACTTCCTGCTATAATTGGTTTTTCTGGGGAAAAGACAGACGTTGTGTGTGCGTCTATCTTAAGTACATAAAACTCTGGCAAACGATATGGACGTTGTTGTACGATATTGATGGTTCCATCATCAGACACAACAAATTCCATATCAATTGGGTACCCCAAATCTTGTTCCAATTGCGAGCACAGCCCAGAAATTAAAAAATGATTTTTATACTGTTTGCGTTCTTGCTTTGTGGCGGCTTTAAACTGGTTGTGTTTATAAAACATTAAATTATATTCAGGATTATTTATATGTGATAAATTTAATTCGTATATATTATCGTTTTTATCAAGCACTGGTTTGCCTGTGGCAAAACGATATAACGAAGTGTGTCCAGATAAAATTTTATCGGCATAATCATTTTCTGTATAATTTAAGACAATAGATGGTGCCTTATACCACGTTTCAGAATATGCAACCCCGGCCATTTTTGGTGTTGGTACCATAGGTTGTAATATTATACCCATTTTTGCATTCGGCACTTTTGCCGCAGATGCATAAACTGTATTCAACGCCACTGTCATTTGTTCGCGTGTTTTTACATTCAAAACGCTTTCAAATTGACCTGAATAGGTTTTTCCATCTTTGTCTTCGACGTCCGCCGAAGAACGTACTGCAACATTACCACCAAGTTTTTTTGCATAAACCATGGCGGTATTTATTAAATCATCGGGGACGCGACCTGTTTCCTTATAGGCATCAAAGTATGTTATCGGAATAACGTAAGTGTCTGGTATCACAAAATTCATACCGTATTGTGCATTATACAATGGTATCGATTCTTTTATTGTGCAAAGTCCAGCAAATTTACCCCCACCAATATCAGCATTCTGGGCATTTATATCATTCAGTGAAATTATATTATATTCCGACATGTTTGCACTATAATCTGTTTTTGTGTATAGTATATCAAATTTAACAAAAGTCAATACTAGTTCGTAAATGTGTGAAACGGTGGCTGTTTTTGATACCCAACTTTTGAACTCGTAAAAACATTGGAAAACAAACAAAAAAACCGCAAAAATGCGGTTTTGTTATATCTGGCAGTGCATACTGTGCAATTCACGAACTGATTTTATTCATGATTTGTTGCGGTTTGGGAAAGACATTAGGTTGTTTTTGGATACGATTTGATTTAACAGTTCTTTTCTGTTATAATGCACACTAAAGAAAGGAGAAAATAATGGATAATAATAACAAAAAATTATTTCCAGGTGTAACGCAATATGAAACAGATAAAGAAAGAGCTTGGCGTGAAGGGGCTGATGCCGTTATCGGACGTGATTTGTCGTATGCTGAAACAGATGAAGAGAAAGCTCGAATTCTTAGGGATGCTCCTCTATTTCGACAAACTTTTGAACATGACCAATTATATAGAAAATATGGGGCGCAAACAACAAAAGAACGTGACATACATAAAAGAGGAAAGGTGTACGATGCAATTGCTGGGATTAGTGCATGTGTTGCTACTATAGCGTTCGCCCTAGGGACGTGGGCGACAGGTGCGATTGAGGAAGAGAAGCGTTTTTTTGTGAATGGAAGAGAAGATGTTCAGGAATTAGAGGATATGTTCGATGAAGAAATAGCGCTACTCAACAACGTTCAAAATGGTGTTATAATCGGATTTGTGGCCTTATTCTTTTTATCCATGTGCGCATTATTAGGTGCAAAAGTGAGAAATGAGTTTTTAAAAAATGAAAAACATCTGGCGGTTAGTATGATGCTACAAATAAAAAAACAATATCCTAATGTAAACATAGATGAGAAGAAACTCGAACGCTTGTTGAGAACTGTGCCAGAAATTATATCACGTATGTCAGCAGCTGAAGCAGTTTACTTTAAAATGTTGATAGATGGGCATTTGGAAATTATGGAGAATAAAACATTCCGTGACATGGCGGTCGCAATTATGGAAGGTTGGTTGCAGCGTCATCCCAAAGATATGGAACTAGTTTTAGCGACGTTTGATCGTGATTCGATTCCACAAGAATTAATGCAAAAATATGGCCCCGTAGAAAATTACGGACGTTGATTTAGTCTATTAGCATACATTTAGCCAAAAACAGGATCAAGATGTACTTGGTTCTGTTTTTTTATGGTTCGAGAATTGACATAAGGAGTGTGTTTTTACGGCTGATAATCTCGAACTGTTATGTTGATGGTGGAAAGGCTAGGTTTTATTTGAAAAAATCGCTTTCTTTGTTCGTAAAAACGCCAAATTTGAACATTTGGCAGGACATACTGTGCAATTCCCGAACGGATGAAATCAAAGATTTGTTACAGTTCGGGAAAGATATAAAGGTGTTTTTAGAGAAAATGTATGAGAAGCATAATATGTTATAATACTTGACAATATAAATATTATGTGTTATGTTGTCAAAAAACAATTGAAGAGGTTAACAAGTGCCAGATAAGCAGGAATTTATTACATGTGAGGAAGCAAACGAACTGGTTCGTACGGTTTTGGCAAGCAAACGATTGGGGTTGCGACCACATATAGAGTATCTGTGTGATTTCGTGGGCATAAAAAAATGGCCAGTGTTTAGTCAAATTCCCTTAGATGACAGATATTTTAACGAACTTTGGTTAGGATATGATAGTGGTGAAGCCGCAATTTGTTATGATTCAAGGATAGATTGTATCAAATTATCTTTTAATGGCGCTTCACCAGAAGCACTTTGTTCCGATGAAGATAGAATTGAAATATACCAGTGGATGGCACAGCCGTCAACAGGTTTCAGGCATTTGGATCCATCGTTGAGCATTCGGAAACGATTTACATGTACTATGGATTTAGATACCAAGCAAATGACAATACAAGTATATAAAGCTCTAAAAGCAAAGGATATGCGATTCAGAAAAATAGAGGACAAAATATATAATGTCCTTGCTGCATTCGTAAATTTTTCTGGAAAGTTATGTGCAATAACCCGATAAGCAGTAAAAAAATATATAAACAGTTCGAGAATTTATAAAATGGGTATGAATTTTAAAATCATGTTTTCGAACTGTTATGTCGATGGCGGAAAGGCGTGGTTTTCTCTTAAGAAATCGCTTTCGTTGTTCGTAAAAACGCCAAATTTGAACATTTGGCAGTCCCAACGGGAATCGAACCCGTGTTACCGGAATGAGAATCCGATGTCCTGACCGCTAGACGATGGGACCGAAATACGCGACTATTCTAAAGGTTTAATTTTATTTTTCAACCGTTTTTATTTGATATATCGTGCATTGTAAAAAATGTCTTGCTTTGGTACGAAATATGCGGTATTTATTCCGTGTTGTTTTTTGATGTAAAGGAAAGAGAATTATGAAACAATCAAACTATGCCAATGCCAGTATGCCACGCAGTCTGTTAAAGTTCTATTTTTCGCGGTGTTTCCCGGGGCTGTATAAATGGATTATTCTGTTTATGATACTTGGGTTCTTGGAATTTTCTGGTTCTGTTGTGTATCCATTTATTGAACGTTGGATTGTCGCTATGTTCGAAGGTGCACCATTGGGGCCGGCGATATATCATCATGTGATGCCAACGATTGCTTTGTTGGTTGGTATTCAAATGAGTTTTTCAACCATTTCTATTTTAAGTAATCATATTTCATCGGTTATGACCCCGTATGTTAATAAACGTATTTCATCTGTATTGACCGATTATGTTCATTTGCAATCTATGTCGTTTTGGGTCAATCGTATGGCGGGTTCGGTCAATGCAAATATTCGTTTCGTTAACACTGGTGCCCAAACCTTAATCAAAGATGTGTGGGCAATGATTTTGCGTGTGGTGATGATTGCGATAAATTCAACATTATTGTTCACGGTAAATAAATACATTGCGTGGACATTTATTGTTATGTTTATATTACGTGGCGGATTTGTGTGGGCTTTGCGCAAGAAAATAAAAAAATCGGCTGAACATCGTGCCGGAACAGAATCTACGCTGTCTGGTAAATTATTGGATGGTTTTGCAAATCAAACGGCGGTTCGGTTGTTCGCAGGCGAAGCGCGTGAACACGACTATTTGGAAAAACCACGTGAAGACCATGTTCGTGCAATTCGTACGGCGGCATTTTGGCAACGTTTGTCATGGGCGGTTCCGGTATATTTTTGGGATACGATGTTTGGTGTGACGTTGATACTTTGTGCATGGCTTTATTCGCGTGATATGATGAAAATTTCAGACATAGTTTACAGTATGGCGGTCTATTATAACGTTATGGGAATGATAAGTAATTTAATCAACAGAATCCCAGATGTGATAGACGGCATGTCTGCGGCAAACAAGGGATATAAAGAATTATCTGTACCATTAGAGGTTGTGGATAAACCGGATGCCGGTGCTTTGGTTGTCAAACATGGTAAGATAGAATTCAAAAATGTTTCGTTCAAATACAAGAACAAATACGTCTTGCGCGATTTAAATTTAATCGTAAAGCCCGGTGAACGCGTCGGAATTGTTGGTGCGTCGGGCGCGGGCAAAACCACATTGGCAAATTTGGTTATGCGTTTTTACGATGTAAAACATGGTGCGATTTTAATCGACGGTGTTGATATTCGCGATATTACGCAAAATTCTTTGCGCGAAAATATTTCGTTCATCCCCCAAGACCCCGCGATGTTCAATCGTACGATACGTGAAAATATTGCCTATGGTCGTCCGGATGCATCGGATGCCGAAATAAAACGCGCGGCAAAAAGTGCATCGGCCGATAAATTCATTATGGGAACCGAAAAGAAGTATGATACATTGGTCGGTGACCGTGGAATAAAAATGTCGGGTGGGCAACGGCAACGCATCGCAATTGCACGTGCATTTTTGAAAGATGCGCCAATCTTGGTTTTGGACGAAGCAACATCTGCATTGGACAGTGAAACCGAGGTCGCAATTCAGAAATCATTTGAAAAGTTGTCGCACAATCGTACAACCATCGCGATTGCGCATCGGCTTTCGACACTGCGCAATATGGACCGTATTGTGGTGTTAGATCATGGCGCGATTATCGAATCGGGTACGCATAATTCGTTGCTGCGGCGACGTGGCGCGTATGCGCGTTTGTGGAAAATGCAATCCGGCGGATTTTTACAGGAAGACGAATCAAAATAATTTTTACTGTTGACCCGCTTTGTAATTTTTTACTAAGATTGAAATTATGAAGAAAATATTATTCTTTATGTTTGCGTTGTTTTTATGTGGTACCGCCATGGCGGCGGGCTATCGTGCGGCATTGGTGGCCGATATGGATTCGGGGCGCGTACTGATTGCGGAAAATGCGCGTGATGCGAATTACCCGGCATCATTGACCAAGATAATGACACTGTATTTGACATTTGACGCATTGGATCATGGACGATTGCATTTGGATGATTATTTGATTGTGTCGGAAACTGCGGCGGCGGCGGCACCGGTAAAATTGGGTTTAAGTGCGGGTTCCAAAATTCGTGTTGAAGATGCAATAATTGCGGTCGCGGTGCATAGTGCAAATGACGTTGCGCGGGTTTTGGCCGAAAACCTAAAGGGTGGCAAAGAAGGGACATTTGCGTCGCTGATGACGCGTGTTGCACGTGAAATTGGCCTTGCACAGACAAATTTTGAAAATTCATCGGGTTTGCCGGATGATGACCACCTGTCGACCGCGCGTGATATTGCGTTGTTGTCTATGGCGGTATATCGGCATTTCCCGCAATATTGGAAATATTTTGGAATCAAAAGTTGGACATATAACGGCAAAACCTATACCAACGGAAATCGTCTGTTGGAAACGTACCCCGGGTGTGATGGTATGAAGACGGGATTTACAAACAAATCGAAATATTCTTTGGTCGCGACCGCGTCACGTGGTGGACGGCGCCTGATATCCGTTGTATTGGGGGCGGAAAATAAAGATATACGTGCAAGCGAATCAATGCGATTGTTGAATCGTGGTTTCGAAATGCTGCAAAACGGTTCTGCATCGGTGGTGCGCGAAACACCCACAGCCCAAGAAACGGTGCGTGCCCCCGTCACTTCGCCAATTGTGCAAAAATATGCCGATGATGCACCCGTGGTTGCGCCGACCTATGCGACCGGTGGGGTGGGCGTGCAATTTGGTGCGTTTTCTTCCATGGATTCCGCAAATGCAATGATTGCGCGTGTTCGTAATGCGACCGGTGCAGGTGCACATATTGAACCAAATGGTGCGGGATTATATCGGGTGCGTGTAAATGGACTGACGGAATCGGCGGCGCAAAAACTGAAGAATCGCGCAACGGCGGCCGGTATAGATTGCTATGTGTTTCACTAAAATTAGTACAATGAAATAATGAATCCAAAAATAGAAAAACTTATAAAACAATTTGCAAAATTACCACGTGTTGGAAATCGTGCGGCGCGCAGAATCGTTATCGGTTTATTACAGGATAAAACCGGTCGCATAGAAAAATTGGTAGATGCTTTGACCGATGCGCGTGATAATATTCGGGCGTGTCCGATATGTGGAATCTTGACCGACGCGGGGGCAAATGCGTGTGAATACTGTCGTGATGCGTCGCGTGCAAATGGTATGCTGTGCATTGTGCGTGATTTGGCTGATGTGTGGACATTGGAAAAATCCGGTATATTTAACGGTCGTTATCATATACTTGGTGGATTGTTGTCGGGGGTGGCGGGCATAACCCCGGACGATTTGAATATTGGAAATTTGACATCGCGAATTGAAACCGAAAAAATAAATGAAATAATTTTCGCATTACCAAATACGGTGGAAGGCAAAACAACCCAGCAATACATAATTTCGATAATAGGGGAAACCGCCACGAATGTACAATTCACCGAACTTGCATCCGGGGTGCCATTGGGTGGCGATTTAGATTACTTGGACGACGGAACATTGTCGTTGGCATTTGGGGGACGAAAATCGGTATGATGAAAAAAATTGAATCTTTGCCACCGGTATCGGAAATGATGCGCGCGTCGGGATTGGAACCCAAGAAGCAGTTCGGTCAAAATTTCTTGTTCGATTTGAATTTGACGGGGCGCATAGCACGCGCGGTACCCGACATAGAAAATTCCATTGTTATAGAGGTGGGCCCCGGCCCCGGCGGCCTTACGCGTGCATTATTGTTGGCGGGTGCGCATCGTGTTGTTGCAATTGAAAAAGATAAAACCACGGAACCAATTTTATCGCAAATTGAATCCGCAGCGAATGGTCGGTTGAAAATTATTTACGATGATGCATTGCGCGTAAATATGCAAGAAATCGCGGGCGGTGCGTTTTCAATCTGTGCGAATTTACCATATAATGTTGGCACAGAATTGTTGATAAATTGGTTGCACGATATCGCACGTGGCGTTCAAATAAAATCTATGACACTGATGTTCCAACGCGAAGTTGCCGAACGCATAGTCGCACACACCGGGGACGAACAGTACGGGCGTCTGTCTGTTTTGACCGATTTGGCCGGTGATGCAAAAATTTTGTTTGGTGTTCCGTCGACGGCATTCGTTCCGCGCCCACGTGTTGAAAGTGCGGTTGTACAAATTATTCCAAATGCAAAAAAAATAAAAAGCATTGGTGATATTGGTGCGGTTGAAAATTTGACGGCGCGTTTGTTTGGAATGCGGCGAAAAATGATACGCGGAATTATGCGCGATGTTGATTGGGAAAAATTTGGCCTTTGGGGTACAGAACGCGCCGAAGAATTAGAACCCAAAAAATTTTTAGAAATTGCAAAAAAATTGGTTGCATAGCATATATGTTTTTTTGCTATAATCAAACCAAGTTTATACGGAGAGGGAAATATGTCGCTATCGGTATTGGCATTTTTTGCGATTATTTTTGTATTGGTGTTTTTATTGCGCACTGCGCGTGTCGGGGCGTTGGTGGCGTTTTTGGTGGCCGGTATAATTTCGGGTCCGTTTGTGCTGGATTTATTTCACGTGGATGAAACGTGGACGTTCCTTGGCGATTTAGGCATTTTATTTTTGTGGTTTACGATTGGATTGGAAATAAATATAAAGCGTCTGTGGCAAATGCGTCGCACGATATTTGGCTTTGGCGCGACCCAGGTTTTAATGGTTGCGGTAATGTTGTTTCCGATTTTATTCGGTCTGACCACTTGGTCGATTATGGGCGTGATAACGGTATCGTTGTTGTTCGCGATGTCCAGTACGTCCGAAGACATTCAGTTGCTGACCGACCGTAATCAGTTAAACACAAAAACCGGACACCAAGCGTTTTCGATTTTATTGTTCCAAGATTTATTGTCGATTCCCTTGCTTGCAATGTTGCCAGTGTTTGCGGGTCGTTCATTTAATTTGGGTGCGACAGTTGTAGACGTTGTTGTCACTTCGATTACATTGGTTTTTGGTGTTGTTGTTGTCGGGCGTTTTGTATTGAATCCGTTGATGCGCCGTGTGTCAAAGTTAAAATCCAAAGAAGCGTTCTTATTGGTGGTGATGTTAAATATCACACTGTGGGCGGTGGTGATGGATTTAATGGGGCTGCCGGCGGGATTGGGTGCGTTTTTGGCGGGTATGTTGATGTCTGAGACAATTTACAGCCATCAAATTCGCGCAGAAATAACCCCGTATGCATTGTTGTTCTTGTCATTATTTTTCATATCACTTGGGATGGGATTGAACCTTAATGTATTGGCGGCAAATTGGTACATAGTGTTGGGGGGTATGGTCGGTTTAGTATGTATAAAATTTGTCGCATTGTTTATGGTCGCGCGTGTGCGTAATGTGCCGTTAAATGATGCGCGCCTTATTGCATTGATTTTAAGCCAAGGTGGCGAATTCGCATTGTTGATGTTCCAAACAATGAAGACCAGTGGTATCCAGGCCGTTCCCGCACCACACCAAGAAATTTTAACCGCGATAATTATTCTGTCGATGATAACAACACCGTTCTTGTTGGCGTTGCACGACAGAATAGGGCGCGCATCCAAAATGTTTTCAAAATCGCGCAGTCGCCAATTAAACGCGTCCGGCAACGGAATTCAACCCGAAGTAATAATCTGTGGTTTTGGTCGTGTCGGTCAAATTATCGCATACGTTTTGGGTTGCAAGAAAATTCCGTATGTTGCATTGGATTTGAATGTGAACGCGGTTATGATGGGGCGCGAACACGGATACAACGTATTCTATGGCGACAGCACGAACACAAGCGTCCTGCGTGAATTCGGATTGGCTTCGCGTCGTGCGCGCGCGGTTGTTGTTGCATTGGACAATACAAATACCGCACGTAATACGGTTTTAAGTGTGCGCAGTGTCGCCCCGCGTATGAAAATTTTTGCACGTGCGCGAAACCTAAGCGAGACGCGCGCGCTGTTAAAAGACGGTGTCCAAGAAGCATGGCCGGAAACAATTGAATCATCACTGATGCTGGCGCGTGGCGTGTTGGGGCAATTGGGAATTCCGGACGGCACAGTTGCAAATTTGTTGGATGAAATGCGCAGTGAAAATTACGCAGAATTGGATAACGCAATCACAGATCAAAATCGATAACAACCAATAAAAAAACGGCGCAATACGCGCCGTTTTTTGATACTTATTCCGGCACAGTAATTGTGTCGTCATAGATTGAATATACAATGCCGTCCTTGGATACTTTCAGGCTGTGCGTGTTTCCTGCGTGCATTGGAACATCGGCGGTTGTTACATTACCAAAATAATCCGCAATCCCGTCTTGGTTGACATCAACGTGCAACGCCGGTGAAGTCTTTTTTGTTGCGCGCAGATAGACAACATTTTCACCAATGTGCAGTATGCGACCGCACTGCGCCGCCTCCCACATTCCGGTTGGCGCGTACAGGCCCGATGCGCATGCAACAATTCCTTGGGCCATTGTTTCGTTAAAGGTATATGTTCCACCCACACAATAAGAATTTTCCGGACAAATTGTGCATCCATCATTATCGGTTAACCAATCATTCCCCGCCGGTAAATAATACCCCGGGCCGCAGGTATATTCATTTATTTGGAATTTTGCAGATAGCCTTTCATACCTTTCGGAACAAAGGTTTGCCTGATTTTGTGTTATTGGTGTGGTGTGTGTTACACCATGGGGGGCTGTTGCATCAAATTTAAATGTTCCGCCACCGCATGTTGCACCCGTGGGACACGCCGCACAACCCAAACTATCGGCGGGCAGGTAATAACCATTAGTACAAGTATATTCATGCGGTTCAAACACCGCACGTATAGTGGAATAAACTGTATCACATTCACCGACCATATTTTCGGTAATATATCCGAACGCGATGTTTGCGTAAAATAATGGTAATATAACTACGGCAATTTTTTTCATTTATTTACTCCGTAATTACTGGCCCCGCAACAAAATCACCCGTTCCCGCATTATAGAAAAATGTTTTACTAACTTTGTCAAACATACATGGTATACCATGTGAATCAAGAACAGGGATAAAATCACGAACAAGGGCGTTGTTTTCATAAAGCTTGAAATAATACAACCTCATATCTCCAATAAACTTATTTGATGATGTTCTGTGTATGCCAAATATATACATGGAATTAACACCTTGGTAATCGGCATACCAATTACTGGCATACGAAGAATTATCTATTGTAAGAACAGATCTATCATATGACACTTCTTGTGGAACATATGATGAAACTGAATTATTTGGACGCAGGACATCTGAACCAGTATTAGAAGTGGGTCTAACTACCTCTAGTCTACTACCACTCCAAAACAAAGAGAGTTCACCGGTATTAAATGCACTACCATTACCGGCACCGAAAACCGCATAATTACCACTGGCGTTGCATGAAAATTTGGTTTCTATTTTTGAATTTGCATTTAATAATTCGCCCGTATCAATATATTGTATCCCGGTTGATTCGATATATTCAATCGGGGTATAAATAGTAGCCCACCCCAAAAAAGTATGCCCGCGCTTGGTCGGTGCCGTGGGCAGGATTATATCGCCACCAACCGTGCATGTTGTTGTATCATAAACCGAATCCCCAACCATCCAATTTATATTTACTGTATCGGCGGCACCGATTCGAATCGGCAAAACCACAAACAATAAAAATAATATTTTTTTCATATCCTCTCCTTTTTTTGTTTAGTTCCAGAGGCTCAGCCCCACCCTTGCGGCGGGGCCGCAGAGCGCAAATGATAATATTGCGCGATGCGGGGGCGGGTTTGTTATATGTTGTTTTTTACCCGCCCCCGGCTCGCACTTCGTGGGTATGCCACTCGTGCTTGCCGGCCCCGCCGCAAGGGCGGGGCAGATAATTGCAATAATCCCATTTATTCCGTACATTTCCCTTTCCACCTTTCACTAACCACTTACACTAACACTAACCACTAAAATGAATCCGCCGTCGAAACGACAGGTCGGGGTGTTCGTAAATCATACATGCTAATTGATTCCTGCGACCTTTATATATACTTCACAGGCACCCCGACAACCGGGGCATTCAAAATGGTGCAAAAACATACGAGGATTAAAAACTAACGATGCCTTGCACCGAGCATGTAAGAGCCTACGACAGCCCAAACCGAAAACACTTCGATTCAAAAACATTCTTGCAAAAATTACGTTTTCAACGCAAGCATTTTTTATAAAAAATTTTTTTCACATATTCATTTTTCCCTTGCATTGGGTGTAAAATTTTTTCTACAATCCCTTTAAGTAAAGGGAGGATTTCGCCTTGCAAAAGCGCATAGAACCGCCGGTTTTGTTGTCCAGATTACTGATGTTCGTGTTCGCGGGAACCGTCGTGGTACTGTTCGTGTTGTTTATGACATTGGGTAATATGTTCCCACTAAACAGACCCGAAGTATTCTTTATTACATCGCGTCCGGCAAATTCTACTATTGTGCAAGTGTCGGATTTTCCGCCAAACGGTGCGAATATGGATGCATATAAAATGGCATTTGTTATGGAATATGTGCGTGTGCGTAATGACGTTGAAAATAATACCGCGTATATGCGACAGAAATGGGGCGGTGTTATGTCATCATGGTCAACACCACGGGTTTATGCCGAATTCCAATCGACCCAGATGTACACCGCGATAACAAATGCGGTGCCCGATTCGGGTTTTACGTGCACTGTGGATTTTTTAAGCCGTCCGTTGGCATTAAAGGATAATCAGTACACGGTAAGGTTCCGTTATTCTTGCGCGGATAAAAATGGCCAAACCGACAAGAAAGATTATACTATTGTGGTCGGCTTGGGTATCATAGATAATGCGGCCGTGCCATGGACAGAAACACTAAATAATCCGCTGGGGTTGGTCGTGAACAAATATGAAATTCAGGGCGGAACCGGCGACCCACTGAATACAGGTTTTGTGCAGTAATTTATACCAAAGGAAAGGAAAGATGAAAATTATACAGAAATTTGGTGTTCATTTATTTGTGCTGTGTGTGGCATGGAATGGTGCGGCGGTGGCACAAGAATATGGTGTGCAAAGTGCATGGGATAACCCAAATGCAAATATGATTGCGGGCAGTGTAAAGCCTGGATATGCCCAATTACCGTGGGAGGCCGGAACTGTGTTGCCGGTGCGGTTGCGTAACGGAATGGTGACAATGGTCAATTTGCCGAATGGCGAACAAATTGAAGACGCAATTGTTGGGAACGATGGTTATTTTTCAATCGATGGAACCCAGGGCGGGCGTACGCTGTATATAACGCCAGCGCGCGATAATATGGGGTCGGACACAAACCTGATTGTGACGGGAAAGTCGGGAAACGTTTATACGTTCTATCTGCGCAGTGAACCGGCGAATGCGTCCGAAATCACATATTCCCAGGTTGATGTTATTTTGGATAATAATGCGCGGTTGCCGAATGTGGCGGCCGCCGGCGCGCCAAGTGGTGGTGCAATGAATTCTATATTCAAAAAAACACCTGCCAAAAGTGGCACTATTGGTGTTGACGGCGAAGATTATGATTGGATAAAAACAATGAAGATTGACCCGTCTGAATTCCGTTTTGATTTAGATATATTTGTTCCAAATCCGGACGATTATGTGATTGCGCCGGAACGTGTGTGGCGCGACCGCGTGTTCACGTACATCGATTTCGGGGACAAGGTTATTTCAATGACGCAACGTCCGGTGGTATCACTTCTGGTCGAAGGTGGTGAATCGCCGGTTGGGTTCCGGACGGATGGCGAAGACGGACGGTTGTTGATTGTAGAGGCCGTGGGTGATATGGTTCTGCGCAGTGGCCAAAGAATTGTTTGTATAAAAAAGCGTTCAAAACCATTCTTGATTGCAGATACCGCCAGTGTGATGGCATTGGCCGAAGCGAACGTTGCGCAAAGTATGATGTCTGGGCAATCGTTGAATAACGTATTGTACACCGCAGATCAAACCGCAATTGACGCAAGTTATGGGAACTATACCGGTACGCCAATGTATGTCGGTGGTTCAATGGTCCAAGGCGGGCCGAATGGTGGCGCGATGATGATGCCCGCGTATTCCAATGGCGCAATGATGATGAATATGTATGGTGGTACTGGGGGCGGTACAGGGGCTGGATTGAATATGTTGCCAACGGTGCGGAATACCGCCGGTTCGTACCTGCCACAATCTAATATACCATTGATTACAAGCAATCAAAGCGGTGTCGCGGTTGAATTGCGGTCCGATACCAGTGTAAAGGCTTTGGATGATTATTGGGCGGACTTGATGGCACGGTTTAGTGGTAATGATGGCAAAGGATTGCTGACCAAGTACAAGGACAGTGTATTCTATGCCGTTGATGAACAAGGCGTTGGTGACCTTGGGGCAACATCTTCGGCGGCGCGTCTGTACCGGTTAAGAATCGGACCAATGCCGGATATTGACACTGCACAACAATTATGTGACCAATTGTTAAAGTTCAGTGGCGCAAGTTGCAATGTCGTTCGAATTCAATAACCACGGGGGATTTTGGTTATGAGTAAAGTTGGTCAACAATTTTCTGATTTTCGCAAAACAACACCACGGTATATTATGTGGATACTGATGTTCGCGGCGTTAGTGATAGTCATTGTGTTGTTCATTTTGTTGATCAGTAATAAAAGGTCTAACCAGGTTGTAAAAACAGACGACGTGTTGGATGTGACGCCAGAGTTGACTTTTGTTCCAAATAAACAGATAGATTGGACTAATACGATACTTGACGATGTTCGTACAACCACGGTCCAGGTTTTTGCAAACACTCGTGTGCAAATTACTAAGGTCGTTGTTCGTGTCGAAGGTGAAACCGCAGATGCAGAGGATTTGACCGCAACGGCGACGTGCACAAACGAAGTGACGTTTGTCACCGAAGATACACCGTGCATAATTACACTGAAATACGAACCGACGCATGTTACGCCACGAACCAACGTTGATGTTGCGATTACTTGGACTGCGTTCGTAACCGGACAAGAAGAAGAGACACCAAACGCGATAACCGCGGTGGTCAGTGCACGTGAAAAACCAAGGCCAGAACCCGAGCCCGAACCAGAACCCGAGCCAGAGCCGGAATCCGAGTCCGAACCTTATATCGAACCGGAACCCGAACCAGAGCCGTACGCCGGTTTCCAAGATGATTTGGACGATATTGCGCCGGACGTGGATTTTAACGAACCCGTACCGACCGCGCCCGCCACAACACCAAAACGCAAGACGTTCGGAAACGCCTGTTCAGATTTCGCATTCCCGGGATATAATACCGCGGGCACGCAAAGTGGTTGGATAAAACCGATGGGGGGTGCATATTATTATCATCCGTTTTCCGATGTGAATTGCGAAACACCGACCGGGATTTATAACGCGGATACGGGGTATATTATGGACATTTCCAATCCAACAAAAAAAATCGGTTCTGATGCAGAACATATACGATTTGTTGTCCAAGAACGTTTACCAAACCTTGGTGGCGGGCGCGTGTCGCGTCGTGGTGTCCGGGCCAAGGCATATGCCAATGTCGCGGAAATACCGGAATCTCCGGCCCAAGAATTTGGTCAAGGCACAAGTAATTCATACAATGTTGAAAAATCGTATCGTGTGAATTTAAAGAAATCATCCAGAAAAGAAGAAACATATCTTGGGTCTGGTGAAGGCGACGGGGTATTTTCAACGCGCCCATACGACCGAACATTTGTGCTGCGTCAATATAAACCGATTCCGGCAACAATAGTGTCTGATATCCAGGCGGATCCAGAACTTCTTAACGGCGGTTTACCGGTACGTGCAACGGTGGATCGTAATGTTTATTCTGACAATGGGCGTACCGTAATTATTCCGACGGGTACTTTAATGTTGGGTTATGTGACGGGGCAATTGCCGGGACCGTACAAGGCGGTTGGACGTATGCAGATAGAATGGTACCAATTTATCCGGCCCGATGGTGTGGAATTCAATTTTGAATCTGGCAAGAATCCATTTTCGGCCGATTCCCAAGGGCGCAAAGGGGTCCCCGGACACGGCAGTACGGATTACCTGCAACAATTTGTTATGCCGATGTTAACGGCGATTGTGCCGGCGGCCGTGAATTTGATTGCACCAATATCGGATTCTTTTGTGAACCAAATAGATTTAGATAATAATACCGTTGTGCAAAGTGGAACCGTGCGTTCGTCTGAATTGGCAAAGAACGAGATTATTACCGCGTGGAATAATGTTGCAACGAAATTATTGGTTGATGTTATGAATAATACAACACCACCGTTTTCAATTGCCGCGGGGACACGTATTACTGTGTTTTCACCCGTCGATTTGTTCCTTACGTGTGGCAAGGAAGATGGGAATAGTGTGGAAACCAAGAAATGCGCATTTCATGCGTTTGGTGAAGACAAACGTAAAACAAAAATCTCTGATAATCTGGAACTGACGCAAAATACAGACGAACTTATTGGGCAAGTCCGGTCGTTGATGCAATCGTCACTTAGGGATAAATGTTGTAAGTGTGATGATAATGCCGCATGCGAAGTAGAAAAAAATGACCCAATGTGTGATAATTACAGTTTTGCAACACTGGATTTCTATTGCCGTTCGTTTGGTACGTACGAGGCTATGAATAACGCAAAACAAAAGGCGGTGTTCGAGAATCAGAAAGAAACCGGGGTTCAGCAGGGAACCGCGGAGTATAATACCCAGGTTCTTGGACTGCAATACAACGAAGATAATACAATTAAAAATCCGTTCAAGAAAGAAAAACCGGCACCTGCGGCACCTGTTGAAAGTTCATCTACTGTAACATGTGGTGATGGTGCAAATCCGGATGCAAATGGATGCTGTCCGGGTGAAACATACACCGATATGGGCGAAGCGGGCTTTAACTGCTGTCCAGATACGGGCACAGAGTGTTTCCCGCCAATCGAGCTATAGGGCCAGTAGTATAACAACACAAAACCGCCATAGGCGGTTTTTTTTAACCAAAAGGATAATATAATGACGTAATTTGCAAAAAAATTGACCGCGGGGGACACGGAGAGGCGACGCTTTTGCGCGCCTTTTTTGTCCAAAATATTATAAAAAACCGATTCGATAAGAATAAAAGCAAATTTATTTACGAATCGTAAATCTTGGGTATATTTCAACCTTTGGTTGTAATATTTTACTGGGTCAATTATATGTTTTATATATAAACAAAGAAAACAATCAAATAAATATCATCTTAAAAAAACACAAGGAGAAAAAGATATGACAGAAACACAAACAAATTATATACCGGAGAAATTTCAAAACGCGGAACAGATTTGGTTCTGGTTCATGTATTCTAAATCGGTTCGTGGTGATATGGCGCGGCAAAACAACAACACGAATTCGCGCCGCATTTGTGAATTGGTGGATGTTGAAACAATGGTGACAAAATTGTACCTAAGTGGGAAATTAAATGCCGAACATTTATCTGTTATGAAAGAATATGGCGACCGCCGGCGTGCACCGCACCAATATGTTTGGCGCGAAAATCACGCGGCCGCCGTTTGGAATGAAGCAATGAAAATAATTGATAATGCCGCCCGCGCCAAGGGTTGGATTGAATAAAAGGGGAATATATTATGATTATTATCGCATTTGCACCAAAATCTTCAAAAATATTGCCAAACATAATCTGCAGACGTTTCAAGCACTGTGCCGTTATCGCGCGAAACAATAAAGGATTCACAATGTACCAATTCGTATCACCGCGGCAAATTGCGCAAATTCCGTTGCGCAAAAATGATATAAATATTTTACATTCATACGGTTGGCGTTTTATATATGTACCGCGCGATTTGCCACAAAATTTTCCACCGCGTACTTTGACATGTGTCGGATTGGCAAAGCGCGCAATAAGATTACACGCCCCCACAGTTTTAACACCAGATGCATTATACGCCCGGATATGCGATTAAAAAATGCCCGATGCATTCGGGCATTTTTTTACTGTTTTAACTGTTTCTTGATTATATATGTTTGTACGATTCCAAATATATTAGAAACTGTCCAATACAAAACCAATCCCGCCGGCATCCACGCAAACATAACTGCAAAGATTACCGGCAACCATTTCATAATGCGTCCGGTTGCGGCGGCGGCATCATTTGATTTAGTATCAATATTTTTCTTGCCCGATTGAATATATTGTTGCAACCACATTGTTGCGCCCATAAGTATCGGCATTATAAAGTACGGGTCCATCGCCGCCAAATCCGAAATCCACAAGAAATGGGCATTCCGCATATTTACCGAAATCAACAACGCCTTGTACAACGCAAAGAAAATCGGAATCTGAATCAGCATCGGCAAACAACCCGACATTGGCGAAGTCTTGTGCGTTTTATACAGATTCATCATTTCCATCTGCATACGCATTTTATCGTTTGCGTACAGTTTTTGAATCCGTTGAATTTCCGGTTGCATACGTTGCATCGCGATACTGGACGCATAAGATTTACGCGTCAGTGGCCACATCAGTATACGCAATAAAATAGTAAGCAAAATGATTGCCACACCATAATTCATAACAAAAGAATTCAACACATTTAACGCCCACAACATCGGTCGTGCAAAGAACCAAAACCAACCATAATCCAATGTATCACCGATACCAGGGATTACTGTTTCGGCGGTATCCAATACGCGTTGTTCGCGCGGCCCCGCAAAGATTGTCGTGGTAAATACACCCGTGGATTTTGGTGCGACGACTATCGGTGCCGCGACAGTATCTGCAACATATTTTTCACCCACAGATTTCGCGCGCATCGTTTGGTCGTGTGATTTCACATCGGCCACCGTTTGCCAATATTGGTCTGAAAATCCAACAAATCCATTCGTCGTAGAATATGCATAAGATTTCTTGTTCAATTTATTCCAATCAACATAACGCACGCGCGAATTAGTATTCGTGATCGCACCCACCTGAACCGCCGTAGAATTTTCATGATTGCCACGCACAATACGCGCATACGGCGCAAAAGACAATTCGTTTTTGGTTTTATTTTCAACCGTATCGGTAATTGTAATTAAATAACCATCAACCGACACTTCGCGCGTGAACACAACACCATCAGAATTCCGCCATGTCATTTTTTCATCAGATTCCTTCCACACTGTTTTTGAATTTGGTGCGGTTGTGCCACTTGCGCTAAGGCCGACTTCGGCAAAATCGCCAACTTCGCCCAATAATTTCACGCGCGCATCGTCGCCCGACTTGGCCGTTGCGGCATAATCCAACAATGCAATATCTGAAATACGCAGCCCCCGAACATTCGCCGTGATTTTATCCGAAGATATTTCGTGCGATGGCACATCGGTAATGGTGTCTGCGGCAATCATTGCAACCTCGGCATCGTTTGGGGCGGGCGTCTGTTTCGGTGCCGTCCACATACTTATCAACCACCAAGACCCAAGGAACAAAACAGTCCACCATAAAAATCCACCAAGTCGCGACCGTGGTCGTGCCCCCGACGTCGCCGCCCGATTCGCATTCCACGCCGCAAATCCCGAATTATTATTGTCCAAAAATTTTACCATTTTTTATCCTTTTAAGTTTTTTATGCAATGACGACGCGCCATCCACCAATTCAAAATGTACAGCAACACCCCAACCGTGATAAAGCAATCGGCAACATTAAATGCGGGCCAATGCGCACCACCAATGTGAAAATCCAAGAAATCTATGACCGCGCCAAAACGGATTCTGTCGACCAAGTTCCCAATCGCACCACCAATAATCATAATCAACGGCACACGTTCGTAATTTCTTGCACGCCGCCAAAGGTAATATAACAACAGCGCGATGATTACGCCCGTGGCGATAACCATAACCAACGGCGCATTATCGCCCAAATTGCGGAACATAGAAAACGCCGTACCCGGATTCCACGTGAACACGATATTAAAGAAATTTGTGACACGCGTCATTAAATACGGCACCTGAACAACCGTCCACGCCGGCCCCCACACAAACGCCGACCCGGTAATCAGAAATAAAAGTATTCCTTTGGTAATTTGGTCCAATGCAACAATGCCCAAAATGCCGGCACATGTTTTTAGCATTCTTTTCATTTTTTTCCCTTTTCGCACAATATAGCAATACGCACATATAAAAGCAAACATAAAAATTGGGGTCATGCCAAAATAAATCGTTCCATGGTGGTTTGTATTTGCACTTTTGGGGGTATATTAAACCGCCGCCAAACCATCATTTTATGCTTGCGTAACCAAATGAAAATATTTATAATATTTGCGCTTGATTTTTTGCGAATGTGTGCTAACCTATCGCAGAATATCGGATTGCGTTCGGGCCACGGGGGCGGATTCCCGGGTTCCACAGGGGCATGGTTCAATGGTAGAACATCGGTCTCCAAAACCGCGGATGAGGGTTCGATTCCTTCTGCCCCTGCCACGAGTTTTGGATTGTGGATGCGTTCGATAAAACAAAGGAATTGGTGCGGTCAATGAAGAAAATAATGGATTTTATACGCGGTGTGCGCGCGGAATGGTTTAAAATTGTGTGGCCAACGCGGGCCGATGTTGTGCGTGCAACCATAATGATTCTGGTGTTTTCGGGAATTGCGGCACTGTTTTTCTTTGTGGTGGACAGTATTTTAAATTGGATTATGGGACTGATTTTCTAACGCTTTGGCCAAGGGGAATATATAATGGAAGAAAAAATGCAATGGTACGTTGTTTATGTTCACACCGGATGCGAAGACAAGGTCGCACGGAACCTGCGCGAACAGATAGATAAACGCCGTTTGAATGCCTATTTTGGTGAAATTTTGGTGCCGACGCATGAAGTGACCGAGATTAAGGCCGGCAAGCGCGTAAAGTCGGAAAAGAAATTCTTTCCGGGATATGTCGTTGTTCAAATGGTTATGAATGACGAAACGTTTTCTTTGATTAAATTGATGCCGTTGGTTGTTATGTTCCTTGGGGCGCGGCAAAAGCCGGTGCCGGTAACAGAAGAAGAGGCGCGCCGCCTTATTAAACAGGTAGAAGAGGGCAGCACTGTTCCCGATGATATTGTGTACGAAGTTGGTCAAGAAGTGCACGTTATCGATGGGCCGTTCGCGAACTTTAACGGTGTTATATCCGAAGTTGATAACCTGAAACAGAAAATGACCGTGACTATATTAGTTTTTGGCCGCGAAACCAGTGTGGAATTGGATTTCGAACAGGTCGAAAGAGTTTAACCGATTTTTTCGTAAAAGTCGGCGGGCGCGTGCAAGGCGCGCAAAAACCGTGGAAGATGCGCCACATCGAACCACGAACCCAAAAACAAACAAATGGAGTAAAAAATGGCAAAGAAAGAATTAAAGGGGATTGTAAAACTGGTCGTCCCCGCAAAACAGGCAAATCCTGCGCCACCAATTGGACCGGCGTTAGGTGCGGCGGGTGTGAATATCGCCGAATTCTGCAAACAATTTAACGATAAAACGTCTGATAAAGAACCGGGTATGCCGATTCCGTGCATTATTACCGTCTATACGGACCGCAGTTTCGAATTTATTATGAAATTGCCGCCGGTTTCGTATTACATTAAAAAGGCGTTGAAATTGAAAATTGGTTCGCATAAGCCGGGTCGCGACTTTGTTGGTACTATTACCAAAGCCCAAATCCGGGAAATCGCGGAAAGCAAAATGCCAGACTTGAATTGCTCTACCGTGGAATCTGCGATGAATATCGTCGCGGGTCAGTGCCGTTCAATGGGTGTCAAGGTGGAGGAATAAACCATGAGAATTACAAAAAGACAAAAAACTTGGGCCGAATTGGATACCAAGAAAATGTATTCTTTTGTCGATGCTATCGAAGCGTTGCGCAAGTTTGTATCCAAAAAGTTTGATGAAACATTGGAAATGGCGGTGCGTCTGAACGTTGACGTGACCAAGGCAGATCAGAATATTCGTGGAATGTTGTCGTTGCCGAATGGCACGGGCAAAAAGGTTCGTGTTGCAGTATTTACCAATGATAAAGCCGAAGATGCCAAAAAGGCCGGGGCCGACGTTATTGGTGGTGACGATTTGATTGAAAAAGTCGCCGCCGGTCAAGTTGACTTTGACCGCGTAATTGCAACACCGGATATGATGCCGAAAATGTCTAAGGTTGCACGTGTATTGGGGCCAAAGGGTTTGATGCCGAATCCAAAGTTGGGTACCGTGACAAACGATATCGCGGGTGCGGTGGCGAATGCTAAGGCCGGCCAAATTGAATATCGTGCCGAAAAGAATGGCATCATTCACGCGGGTATTGGTAAAATGTCGTTTGCAACCGAAAAATTGGTCGAAAATGCAAATGCATTGTTGGATCAATTGAAAAAGGTTAAACCGGCATCGGTAAAGGGGCAATATATCTTGGGTGTTGCAATCGCAACAACCCAAGGTCCGGGTCTGCATATCGATGCAAAATAAATAATGTGCCCCGGGCATAATGCCCCGGGCGCAAACAAGATTTCTGTCCGTGACTGATGGTGCGTAAACGCTTAATTTCCATCATAGACAAAGAAAATTCTTTGGGACAGGAAATGGTCCCATCGCGGGGCAAAACCCGGGTGGAAAGTTTAACAAGGTTGATTTGCATATGAATAATGTGTGAATCAGAAGTAAGGGTAAAAAGATGAAACGCGAAGAAAAGTCAAACTTGATTTCTGCGTTGCAGTCGTCCTTAAAATCGGCAAATGGTGTTTTTGTCGTTGAAAACCACGGTTTGACCGTGAAAGAAATGGAATCATTGCGTAATGCGTTGCGTCCATTGGTTTCTGTTTTCAAAGTTGTCAAAAATCGCCTTATGAAATTGGCGTTGCAAGACACTGATTTCGCGCCGGTATCCGAACTTATGAAACGTCCAACGGCGGTTGCGGTTGCAACCGATGGCCTGGCCGTGACTAAGGTGTTGGTCAAATTCGCCGAAGAACATCCAAACCTTACCATCGTTGGTGGTAAAATGGATGCGGGCGTTTTGGGCACGGACGAAATTGTGCAATTATCCAAACTTCCGTCTCTGTTGGAAATTCGCGGTACAATCGCGCGTATCTTGGTCGAACCGGGTTCGCGCATTGCGCGTGTTTCCGCCGAGTTTGGGAAAAAGAATCAATAAACTGGTTGGGTTAACTTTCCAGGTAAGTAAACAAGGAGTAAAAAAATGGCAGACATTCAAAAATTGGTTGAAGAATTGTCAAAATTGACCGTCTTGGAAGCGGTGGAATTGTCCAAGGCATTGGAAGAAACATGGGGCGTTAGTGCCGCCGCCGCCGTTGCGGTTGCCGCTGGTCCGGCCGCCGGTGCCGCCGCCGAAGAAAAGTCAGAATTCGATGTTGTTCTGACCGATATTGGTGCGAACAAATTGGCGGTTATCAAGGCCGTTAAAGAAATCACAGGTTTGGGCCTTGGTGAAGCCAAAGCATTGGTCGAATCTGCGCCAAAGACCGTGAAAGAAGCCGTTGCCAAAGATGAAGCCGAAAAAATGAAGGCTTCTATCGAGGCCGCCGGTGCCAAGGTTGAATTGAAATAATTTAACCACACCGAATCGAATGGTTCAAAAAATAATGTCGCGATTTCGCGACGCGCCTAATGCCCGCCACGGAAAAATCCATCGGCGGGCACCGGGCCGGAAAAAGTATAAGTAATAGTTTTGTTTGCAAAGCGCACAAAAAAAAGGATTAAAACCAATGGCAGTCATCCAGAAACTTAGAAAATCTTTTGGTAAAAGTTTTTTGCAAACTCCGCTTCCTGATTTGATAGAGATTCAATATAATTCCTATCGGGATTTTTTGCAGGGCGATGTTGCACCGCAAAACCGTAAAAATATGGGTTTGCAAAATGTGTTCACGTCAATGTTCCCAATCAAGGATTATGCGGGTGCAGCCGAGTTAGAATTTGTCGAATACAATTTAGAAAAACCGGCATATAACGTCAAAGAATGTCTTGCACGCAAGATGACGTATTCCAGTAAGTTGAAACTGAAATTACGTTTGATTCTGTGGGATGTTGCCGAAGATGGCAAAAAGTCTTTGCGTGATATCAAAGAACAAGAAATATTTATGGGCGAAGTGCCGTTAATGACCGAACGCGGCAGTTTTATCGCATCGGGGGTTGAGCGTGTTATTGTTTCGCAAATGCACCGCACCCAAGGTGTCGTTTTCGCAACCACCAAAGAGGCAAAAATTGCGGGGAACCCGATTACTTATACTGCCCGTATAATTCCCGAGCATGGGTCGTGGATTGATTTTGAAGAATCTAAGGGGATTATTTATGTTCGTATCGATCGTCGTCGCAAAGTTCCGGCAACCGTGTTATTGCGTTGTTTGCCGTGTGCAGAAGATGAAAAGAAATGGATTGCCGAACCGCGCAAAACAACAATTCGTGGAATGACCGATACAGAGATTTTGTCGGTGTTCTATAAACGGATTCCGTTAAAAACGAACGGTAAAATGTGGATTGGTAATGTTGCATCGTTTGAAGGTTTGGATAAATATCGTTTGAATTACGATTTGTTAAATCCAAAAGATAAAAAGCCGATGGCATCCAAGGGTGATCGTTTGAATGCCAAACGTATGGCAAAAATTGCGGCCACGTCCAAAGAATTTGGAATTTTACCCGATGCCATTCTTGGTGAATATCTGTTTGACGCAATAACCGTTGATGACCAGGTTATTTATCCGTCGGGTACCGAAATCACCGAAGAAGTCTTGGCTGATATTGAAAAATTGGGTGTCAAAGAAATATCCATTATCTCGATTGACAATACAACGATCACCGCGCATATGCGCAATACTTTGGTTGCAGATAAAACCACAAATCGTGAAGAGGCATTGATTGAAATTTATAACATCATTCGTCCGGGCGAACGCCCAACGCTTGAGGCGGCAATCAACCTGTTCCTGCGTCAAGGTTTTGATGCAACGTACTATGATTTGTCGGCGGTTGGTCGTTTCAAAATGAACAAGCGTTTGAAAATAGATTCCGGGAAAAAACCGGAAGATGAACGTTTGTTGACCAAGAATGATTTCTTGGCAGTGTTGAAAACATTGACCAATATCATTGACCACAAAGATACAATCGATGATATAGATAATTTGTCTAATCGTCGTGTGCGTACGGTTGGTGAATTATTGGAACAAAATTTCCGCACCGGTATGGTTCGTATCGAAAGATTGGTGCGTGAAGCGTTGTCTTCGCCGAATATCGCGACGATGCAACCACAAGATGTTGTCAATGTAAATCCGTTGATGTCTTTGGTTTCGGAATTTTTGGGAACAAGCCAGTTGTCACAATTTATGGATGCATATAATCCATTGTCTGAATTGGAACACAAACGTCGTATTTCTGCATTGGGTCCCGGTGGATTGAATCGTGATCGTGCGGGCATTGACGTCCGCGACGTGCACCCGACGCATTATGGTCGGTTGTGCCCAATTAACACACCCGAAGGTGCAAATATTGGTTTGATTAACCACATGGCGTCCTATGCACGTGTCAATCCGTATGGATTTATTGAAACGCCGTATTACGTTGTCGAAAACAGCAAGATTACCGATAAAATGGTATATTTGACCGCGGATGAAGAATTGGGACACAAAATTGCCCAGGGTAATACCCCAACAAATGACAAGGGTGTTTTAACCGAAGAATTGGTCACTGCGCGTGTTGATGGTGAATTTACCCGTGTGCCGCGTAATGAAGTTGACCTGATTGACGTTGAACCGCGCCAGGTTGTGTCTATTTCTACGGGGCTTATACCGTTCGTTGAAAATGACGACGCAAACCGTGCGTTGATGGGTTCGAACATGCAACGCCAGGCGGTTCCACTTATGCGCGTGCAAACACCATTGGTTGGTACCGGCATTGAACGCGAGGTTGCACGTGATTCCCGTACGGGCAAGGTTGCAAAGCACAGTGGTATTGTTGAATCTGCGGATGCGAAACGTATTGTGGTGAAATGTATGAACAGCCGTAATGTTGTGACGGGTGTGGACATTTATAACCTTGAAAAATACGAACGTTCCAACAATGATACGATTTTGCATCAAAAGCCGTTGGTTAAGGCGGGGGATCGTATATCGGCGGGCGACATTATCGCCGATGGTTCGTCAATGAATTATGGTGAATTGGCGTTGGGACGCAATGTGTTGGTCGCATTTGTGCCGTGGCGTGGATATAACTATGAAGATTCTATCGTTATTTCGGAAAAGATTTCACGTGACGATGTTTACACTTCGGTAAAAATCGTTGAAAAAGAAATCAAAGTCCGTGATACTCAATTGGGCCCCGAAAGTTTAACACGTGATATTCCAAACGTCAGTGAAGAAGCATTAAAGAATTTGGATGAATCCGGTATCATTTACATTGGTGCACGCGTGAAACAGGGTGATATTTTGGTCGGTCATGTATCGCCAAAGTCCGAAACATTACTGACACCCGAAGAAGCGTTGTTGCGCAATATCTTTGGTGAAAAGGCATTGAATGTCAAAGATACATCTTTGCGCGTCGGACCAAACGAAGAAGGTACCGTCATTGGCGTCAATGTTCTTACGCGTCATGGGGTCAAAAAAGACGAACGTACCCAGATGATAGAGTTGGAAAAAATCAACCGCATTAACAAAGATCGCGATGAAGAAATCTTGATTATCGAACGTGGCTTTGCGGACCAGATTTTCCAAATGGCCGAAGGTCAAACTATTGAATCTGGCACGGGCAGTTTGAAACCATTCGTTGGTAAAAAATTGACCCAGGAGGTCTTTGAAGGTATCAAACCGGTCGATGTCAAAAAACTGGTCATTGGCAACAAAGAAATTCAGGCCAAAATAGATGAATTGCGTGAACAACACATCATCAAATTAAAGGCTTTGAATGAAAATGCAGACCGCGAAATCGAAAAGGCAACGGAAAGCAATTCGCTGAATGCCGGGGTTTTGAAAGAAGTCAAAGTCTATATTGCCCACAAGATGAAATTGCAACCGGGTGATAAAATGGCCGGTCGTCATGGAAACAAGGGTATTGTGTCCCGTGTTGTTCCAATCGAAGATATGCCACATATGGAAGATGGAACACCAGTTGATATCGTTCTGAATCCGCTTGGTGTGCCAAGTCGTATGAACTTTGGCCAGATTTTGGAAACGCACCTTGGTATGGCGGCGCGCAGCCTTGGTGAACAAATTGGCGCGGTTTTGGATGAAGTCAAACAAAAACGCGCGGTCACCGATGATTTGCGTGCGATTATGGGTAAAATCTATGGTAAAGATATGGCCGAAAAATTGGCGAAAATGACCGATACAGAAGTTCGCGCAAATGCGGCATTGTTGCGTGATGGTGTGCCAATGGCAACACCGACATTTGACGGTGCAACCCCAGAAGATGTTCGCAAGATGTTGAAGTTGGCGAAACTGCCGGAAACGGGCCAATTTACATTGTACGATGGTGTGACGGGTGAAAAATTCGCACGTCCGGTCACGGTTGGTGTGATGTATATGTTGAAACTGCATCACTTTGTCGATGAAAAGATTCACGCACGTTCCACGGCAAGTTATTCGTTGGTGACACAACAGCCACTGTCGGGTAAGGCGCACAAGGGTGGTCAAAGACTTGGTGAAATGGAGGTGTGGGCGTTGGAAGCACACGGTGCCGCACATCTGTTGCGTGAAATGTTGACCGTCAAATCGGACGATATCGTTGGTCGAAACAAGATGTATGAATCCATCATTTCCGGCAGCGACGATATTCAGACCGGTACACCAGAAGCCTTTAACGTGTTCGTTCGCGAATTGCGTGGGTTGGGGTTGGCAATGACGCCAAAAAAGATAGATTAGGGTGGTGTAGGTGGTTGGTGGTTTATTTATCACTAACCACTAACACCAAAGTCTCGGCGTAGCGAAGCGGAGATGGATAACCACTAACACTAATAATAAGGAGACTATAGATATGGCAAATATGTTGCAAAAGATATTTGGACAGATTGAAACCAAGGAACAGTTTGATGCATTACGTGTCACAATTGCATCGCCAGAAGAAATTCTTTCTTGGTCACATGGCGAGGTCACAAAGCCAGAAACCATAAATTATCATTCGTTAAAACCCGAAGCGGACGGTCTGTTTTGCCAAAAGATTTTTGGCCCGGTCAAAGATTACGAATGTGCATGCGGAAAATACAAAAGAATTAAATTCCGTGGAATTATCTGTGAACGTTGCGGGGTCGAAGTTGGACCATCGTCTGTCCGTCGTGAACGTATGGGGCATATTAAATTGGCAATGCCAGTTGCACACACTTGGTTCTTGCGCGAAGGTAAAATTGCCACTTTGTTAAATGGACTTTCACAAAAGAAATTGGACCAGGTTATATCGTACGATGCATATATTGTTATTGAACCAGGTTTAACCAACCTGAAACAATATGACGTAATCAGCGAAGATGAATATCGTGCCGCGGTGGAAGAATTTGGTCCGGACGCGTTCCGTGTCGGAATTGGCGCCGAAGGTGTACGCAGCATTATCGCAAACCTTGATATGGGTGACGAAAGAACACGTCTGCGTGCAAAATTGGCGGAGACCAAATCCGAAGCAACACGTAAGTCTATTATCAAACAATTAAAATTGGTTGAAGCATTTTTGGAATCAAAAACCGAACCACAATGGATGTTGCCGGATATTATCCCGGTTATTCCCCCAGATATGCGTCCGTTGGTGACATTGGATGCGGGTCATGTCGCGGCGTCTGATTTGAACGATTTGTATCGTCGTGTTATCATCCGTAATAATCGTTTGAAACGGTTTATGGAAATGCACGCACCAGAAATCATTGTTCGCAACGAAAAACGTATGTTGCAAGAAGCAGTTGATTCTTTGTTCGATAATGAACACAAGGCGCGTCCGATGGTATCACAAAATCGTCGTCCGTTAAAATCTTTGTCGGGCTCTTTGCGTGGTAAATCCGGACGTTTCCGTATGAATATGTTGGGTAAACGTGTGGATTATTCTGGGCGCAGTGTGATTGTGTCGGGGCCATCACTAAAGATGCACCAGGTTGGTTTGCCCAAGGCCATGGCATTGGAGTTGTTCAAACCGTTTGTGTTTGCACGTTTGATGGCGGGCGATTATGCCAACACATTAAAGACAGCACGTAAAATGGTCGATAATGGTGAAGACATCGTTTGGGAAATCTTGGAAAAGGTTATTCATGAACATCCGGTATTGTTGAACCGCGCACCGTCTTTGCACCGGTTGTCGTTATTGGCATTTGAACCGGTCTTGATTGAAGGCAAGGCAATTCGTCTGCACCCATTGGTCTGTAAAGGATTCAATGCGGACTTTGACGGTGACCAAATGGCGGTCCATGTTCCAATTTCTTTGGAAGCTCAGTTAGAGGCACGTACGCTTATGCTGTCGACCAATAACATTTTGTCTCCGGCGAATGGTGAACCAATGACCGTGCCGTCGCAAGACATGGTTTTGGGTATTTACTACATTTCACTGATAAATGGCGAACATACCGAAAAATCGCCACGCTTCAGTGGAATGGACGAAGTAGAATTGGCATTGGAAAACAAGACTATTACTTTGCACACGCCGATTATTGCGCGTATCAACGGTAAAAATTATAAAACAACCGCGGGTCGTATGATAATTGGTCAATTGTTGCCGAAATCTGATAATATGCCGTTCGATTTGGTGAACAAGGTTATGGGCCGTGGCGATATTGAACACCTGTTGTCCGTCACATACGAACGTTGCGGGGACAAGGCGATGATTCTGTTGGCCGATGCGTTAAAGAACACCGGATTTGAACAGGCGGCACGCAGTGGTATTTCCATTGGGTTTGATGACGTTGTCATTCCGGCGGAAAAAGAACAAATGATTGCCGCCGCAGAAAAGGCCGCGGCCGATATCGAAGACCAATATCAAAACGGTTTGTTGTCAAGTGGTGAACGCTATAACAAACTGATTGATATGTGGCAGAAAACGACCGAAGACCTTGGTAAGATCGCGTATGCGGCATTGGGTCGGTCCACCGGTGATAATTGGAATTCTATCTATATGATGGCGGATTCCAAGGCCCGTGGTTCCAAAAACCAGATTCAACAGTTGGCGGGTATGCGCGGTATGATGTCAAAGCCCGATGGTTCGATTATCGAAGTTCCGATTATTTCGAACTTTAAAGAAGGTTTGACAATGGCGGAATACTTTACATCAACCCACGGTGCGCGCAAGGGTCTGTCTGATACCGCGTTGAAAACGGCCCAGGCGGGTTATCTGACACGTCGTTTGGTCGATTTGGCGTTGAATACGGTTATTACTGAACATGACTGCGGCACAACAGAATTTATTACTGCAAAACCCGTATACCAGGGCAGCACACTGTCCGTGCCATTGGGTGATGTCGTTTTGGGACGTACCGCGGCACATGATATCGTGCATCCGATTACCAAGGAAGTTATCGTTCCGGCCGGCGAATTGGTGACCAAGGTTGCCGCACGCAAGATTAACGAATCTGGCCTGCCGAGTGTCGATGTGCGCAGTGTTTTGACATGTTGCAGCGATGGTCTGTGTGCAAAGTGCTATGGTATGGATTTGTCGCGTCAATCTTTGGTACATGTTGGCGAAGCGGTCGGTGTTGTTGCCGGTCAATCCATTGGTGAACCGGGAACCCAGTTGACATTGCGTACATTCCACATTGGTGGTATTGCGTCCGGTGGTGCCGAAAGCCATTATATCGAGGTTCCAGTTGCCGGTACAATCAAACTGAATGGTGTGAACACGATCAAGAATTCTGCGGGTCGCGTTGTCGTCCTGTCGCGGAATGGTAAAATCGCGGTTGTATCGCCAAAGGGTGAAGAATTATTCAGTTGTGGTCTGCCATACGCATCTATGTTGATTGTGAACGATGGTGATACCGTGGACAAAGGGGCCAAGGTTGCAGAATGGGATCCATATTCCAACACGATTTTGGCGGAAAAAGATGGTATAGTGAACTTTAACGATTTGGTCGAAAACGTTTCGTTCCAAGAAGAAGTTGACCCAACAACCGGTATCGTTTCGCGCAAGGTTATAAATTGGAAGACAAACACCAAAAAGGCATTGCAACCGGCAATCCGTTTGGTCAACGAAAACGGCGATATATTGTCGTTGGGTGGGAAAAAGATTGCAGAATACCTGTTGCCGATACATTCGGTGTTGAATGTTGCCAATGGTGCAACTGTTTCGGCGGGCGATGTTTTGGCACGCATTCCGGTCCAGGCAAAGCGTACAGGCGATATTACCGGTGGTTTGCCGCGCGTCGAAGAATTGCTAGAGGTTCGTCGTCCATCTAACCCGGCATTATTGGCGGAAATTGACGGAACGGTTGAATTAGAAGATGCAAAATCCAAAATCATCGTTCGCATTGAACCCGATGATGGAACTGCGCCGGTTGAATATGCGGTGCCAAAGGGAACGAATTTGTTGGTGCGCAGTGGCGATGTCGTGAAAAAGGCCGACAAATTGGTCGATGGTGATCCGGTACCCCAAGACATCTTGCGCATTTTGGGACAAAAGGCATTGGCGACATTTATGGTCGAACAAATTCAACAGGTATATCGTTTGCAGGGTGTGTCCATCAACGACAAGCATATTGAAATTTTGATTCGCGAAATGACGCGTCGTGTAGAAATCACCGACCCGGGCGATACAGGATTCCTTATGGGGCATGTTGTTGACCGTGTCGATTTCGAAGAAGAAAATGCGCGTGTTGTGCACGATGGTGGTCGTCCGGCGGTCGCGTCCCAGGTTTTGGTTGGACTTACCCGTGCCTCGCTTACCACACGTTCGTTCATATCCAACGCGTCGTTCCAACAGACTACCAAGGTCTTGGTTGATGCGGCAATCAACGGTGCAACCGATAAATTGGTTGGTATAAACGAAAACCTTATTGTTGGTCGTTTGATTCCGATTGGAACGGGCGCATACGTCCGCCGTGTTCGCGAAATTGCCAAGGCCGAAGAGCGGGCAGAAAAATTGGCACGCGAAGGTGGCGAAAATCAACAATTGTTGGATTTGTAAATAAAAAAGTTGGTGGTTAGTGAATATTCTCACTAACCACTAACACTAGCCACTATCACTAACACTATCCCCAATGAACACCAAACCTGCGATTTTTTGTGATATAGATGGCGTGGTCAGCAAGAAATGGGCCATTGCAGATTATGACCGTTTCGGCGAACCGAACCAAAATATGATACGCGTTTTGGAAACGTTGGGACGCGATTTTACGATTGTCTTTATTACCGGCCGCTGGGCCATGGGTCAGGCCAAGGTGGAAGCATTTATCGACGGATTGTTGCCAAACATTAAGAAAATTGTATTTTGTAAACCGCATGATTATCCCGGAACAACCGCGGAATATAAATTGGCGAAAATCAAAGAATTGGAATCAGACGGGTATAAATTCTACCTTGGGTTGGACGACCATAGCGCGGTAATCGGCCTTATGCACAATCACGGTATGTTCGTCGCCAAAGTGATAAGTGATTAAAAATATATTGACATTGCGTGAATTTGTAATAGTTCTTTATAAAAAGCGGAAATATCAGGAGCAGAGAGTGTTATTAGTTAAATAAAAAGGATAAAAAATGCCTATGAATCACTACGAAAGCCCCTTGCAAAGAATTATGCGTGAAAAAGCACGTGAAGAGCACAGAAAATCGATAGAAGATGCAGTAAGACAAGGTCATAATTTAAGTTCATACATGCAAATAATGGATATTCTTGGGATAGTAGATGCAGAAACATATACCGAAATTTGCGAAGATTTTATGAATTGTACTGATACGAACATCTTTGCACATGAAAATATTGTATTTGTTGATCCTGTGAAATATGGCATTAACAACGAACAATATATTCGTATTTTCAAAACCCCGTTATCACGTGAAGGCAGACTTTTTGTTTTGGTAAAACCAATCGAACATAATTTGACCCAAAAAACATACTTTGAGTTGGCGAAAATAGCCGTCAGTGCAGAACATTATTTGGCGCGCAATAATACTGATGATACAAAAGGTCCAGTATATGCCAGACAAATTGAGCTGGTTGATCCTAAATTTTTAGAACCAGGGAAATATAAAGAAATTTGCAGGTTGGCGGCACGTACAAATTATCGTGCGTTGAAATGGATGCAATATGATAAATTAAGTGAACAAGATTTTATTGATGTCTTTATGGCAACGGCAACACATTGGCACCACAAAGAATGTTGGGGAATGAATTCCGCAATCCATTATTTAATGGACAGTGATTGCCCAGATGGGTTGCGTAAAAAGTGCTATGTAGCATATGCCGAGAAGTATGGTATTGCAAGTTTGCAACGTTGTTATGAGTCTTTTACACGTGGTACGAATGTTTCGGCAAATGAAGTTGATCACGGAATGTTGAACGATGTTAGAGATAGTTTGGTTTTTAGAGGAAAAGTACAACCACAATCCAGAAGGTTTACATTTGTCCGATTTGATAACCCTGCGTCTTTTGATATTTGTTGTGATTGTAATGCAAGTTTAGAGGATTGTCCGGTATATAAACAATTTAAACCCATAATTGTAAGCAGTGAAGTCGAAAATTGGAATCATGTGATGTATGACAATAATCGTGCTGCAGTTGCACAAAATCGTATAGATGTATCATTGCCAAACAAAATTGATATGAACATCCTTGAACGCCAACTGAATGATGCGCACAAAATTTGTAAAATTGGGCGTAGTAGATAACAATTGGCATAAACTGCCAAAAATACCAATCGCAACATGAAACCACAATTTTTTACTTGCAAAATGCCGATATTGTAATAGAATGTGGGGAACGAAAAAAGGATAGATAAAATGGCAACACCAAGAAGTAAAACAAGTAAAGCACGCAGCGCGCAACGTCGTTCACACGATGCATTGTCGGTTATGCCATGCAGTGTGTGCAAAACATGCGGCGAAAAAAAGCGTCCGCATCACGTATGCCCGGCCTGTGGTGCAAAATAATAACAACAACAATTTGATGCAGATTTGGCGCATACTTTGTGCCGGTCTGCATTTTTAATGTATGATGTCCGACGATAAAAAAATTATTGCGATCGATGCGATGGGGGGCGACCGGGGGCCTGGGGCGGTCCTTGGCGGTATAAACCAATTCTTGTATCAACATGGTGAAGGTTCGGTCGGCTTTCGCATCTTTGGGGACGAGGCGGTTTTGCGTAAAATGCTTGCGCGGTATTCGCGTGTTGCGCGTAATTCAACGATTATAAATGCCCCCGATGTTATTCGTGGCACGGACAAGATTCGCGACGTAGTGCGCCATGCGCAAAATTCTTCGATGTATATGGCAATAAGGGATGTTCATGAAGGAAACGCGTCTGCGGTGGTCAGTTCGGGCAACACCGGCGTTTTGATGTCGCTTTCGAAACTTGCGTTAAAGACCGTCGATGGTATTTCACGTCCGGCAATAACGACTATGTTGCCGTCGGGTGCGGGTGATTCGCGCGTTGTTGTTTTGGATTTGGGTGCGAATGTTCAATGTGATGCCGGTGATTTGTTCGATTTTGCAATTCTGGGCGGTGTCTATGCCGAGGTTATTGGTAAAATGCCACGACCGAAACTTGGCGTGTTAAATATTGGTGCCGAAGAAACCAAGGGCAACGAAACATTACAAAAGATAAACAACCTGTTGTTGGCGCACCGCGCGGAATTGCCGTACGAATACCTTGGGTTTATTGAACCCACAGATATAAGTGCCGGCCGGGTCCAGGTTGTTGTGACGGATGGATTCACCGGAAATATAGTTTTGAAAACGGTCGAAGGAACGGCGAAACTTATCAAACGCGTAATCAGCGAGAATATGAAAAAATCTTTTCTTGCGGTAATTGGTGCATTCTTTTTGGTGCATGTTTTCAAACGCCTTAAACACAAAATTGACCCGCGTTCGTATGCCGGTGCGACTTTCTTGGGATTGAATGGATTCGCGGTAAAAACACACGGAAATTCTGATGCGTTGGCATTTGCAAATGCGATTCAGTATGCGGTTGATATGACACGCGCAGATTTGAATAATGTTATTCGTGAACGTGCGGCCGATATGGCAAAAATTCGCGCCGAATTACAAACCGCAGAATAATTTTTTTAGTATAAATTTTTCTGATTTTATGATATAATGCCCACCAAACGGGGGAATGTAGTTATGCAATTCATAAAATCTGTATCTTTGGTATGTATATCGGCATTATGTTGTGGTGCGGTGGAATCTGTGCATGCGGTAAATATGACGGCGCAGATAAGGCAGCTTTTGGATGAAAAGCAGCACAAGATGGAAGAATTGGAAAAGTGCGAAGGTAAAAAGAAAGGTTTTATGATTGCGGGGCTTTCTACGATTGGCCTTACCGCGGTAGGAATCGGTGGTAATATTGCGTTGGCGTCCAAAAGTAATAAGTTGTCGAATGAAATAGACGAAAAAAATCAAAAGTTGGAAAAGAAAGAAACAGAATTGTCGCAAATCAATTCCAAGATTTCTAATTTGCAATATGAAAATGCACGCGCCGAATGCGAAAAAGACACGAATAAAGAATACAAAAACGGCCAATGCGTTGATAAAATATTTGTGGTAAAGCAAGAACAATTGGATGTGCAACGTGGCAAGGTTGGTGGCCCATGCAATAATGGTGCGGGAATATGGATTGATGGTGGGGACGACACTTGTGTGGACGCAACGGGCCACGGTCTGACCAAGTGTTCGTGCAAAGATAAAAAATCAAATAATGAACAATCATCGGAAAAGCATGGGCAAAATGTCGGTACGGTTGATAACGTAATGGAAATTGCCCGCTATACAAACTATGTAGTGCAATGCAATGGCGAAGTTGAACGTTTTGAATTTATTGACGGTGTGCCGGCGGCCGATGCCCAAAAGTCCAGAATCCTTAACGAATGCGAAAATGGCCAAGTGGTCGAAAAACGCGCGTCTGTATCATACACCGACAGTGATGGCCACAGTTATTCTGCATCAGGTACGGTCATAGAGTGCAAATGCGATACCAAAAGACGTATAACACTTGGGGCTTCGGGGCGTCAAATGCTTAATGGTACGGTTGAATCTGCCCCTGATTGGGCAATTTTGGAAAATCCCGTTGTTTCATACGGCCTTAGCAGGGAAGATTTTTGCGCAACGGCAAAAAAGCACAGTGGCTATATGGGGCAAATGGTTTCGCCTACACACGGTGGAAACTTTGAAGCGCAAATAAAAAATGCGGCCGGAATTGGTTATTGGTGTCGTGAACTTGGCGGAACTTGGACGGTTAGTGATATGTCGGACGGAAAATATTGGAAATGTGACAATATTGGCAATTTAAAGTGTGATGAGGCACCGGTGGCGAAACCAAAAGCGGAAAAAGATTTAACCAGTATTGGTATCGGGATTGGTGCAAAACTTGCGGTTGATAATGTGCGCAAAAATGCAACAGAACAAAATAAAGATGTGAACGTTTTGACTTCCATGATGGGCGGCGAAACAAAACAATTGGAGCTTAACGTGCCGACATCGGTTGCAACCAAGGCCAATGTAGAGGCGAACAAAAAAGCAGAAAAAGAGGCAGAGAAAGAAGCAAAAAGAGAAGAAGAAAGACAATTTATTGTGAATTGTGAAGCAAGCGGTGGCACCCCTGGGCCGTTAGGAAAGCAATGCTGGTGTACTAGAAGCGGTCTTAAGCAATCAGATGATAAACAGACCTGTGAGTGTAAACAATCTGGATATACATACGACAAAGACGAGAAAAAATGTGTTGCGCCAAATAATCAAAATGTTCTGAATTTTATGGATGAACTAGAGGCGAATTCAAAAGACAGATTTTTATAAGTTCACAACAACACATATCGGCAGAAATTGCCGATATTTTATACTTGCAAAAAAACATCTGTTTTTGATAAAATAAAAACGATTCAGATGGGAATCTGATTCGGGGCTGTAGCAGGCCCACATCAAAGGCGACATATCTTTGTCGCATCCGCGCAATTGGGACGCTGCGGGCGTCTTTTATTGTGTGCCCCCGACATAGTGTCGGGGTGCCGTTGGAGTATATATAAAGTCCAGCGGAATCGTTCTTTGATGTGATTTGCTAACACCCCGACCTGTCGAAATTCGACGGCGGTTCTAATTTTAGTGGTTAGTGTTAGTGTAAGTGGTTAGTGAAAGGATAAGGAAAATGTACGGGGTAAAAGGGATTGTTGTAGAGAGTAAGTTCCTCTTCGGTGGAGGGGTGGTGGGTGGAGCCCACCGGGGTGGTTAGAGAATACGGAATAATAACGAATGCTCTAACCACCTCCCGGCCTGCTAGGCTGTACTCCTCCACAGGAGGAGAACTTATAGTCTGGAACCAAACAACAACAAAAAAGGAGAAAAAATGAAAAAAATAATATTTGCAATTTGTATGATATGTAGCGGTGCGGCGTTTGCGGCGAATGAGGAATCAGTGACGTCGCGGGAATATGTTGATGCAGGGCTTAGCGCAAAACAAGACACACTGACCACAACCGGCACGGGTGCGATGATATTTGATTCGTCCGAAACCGATGGCCTTGGTCAAAAACCGGTTTATAATCCGGACGGCGATTATGCATCACAACAAGACGCACTGGTCACCGCGTCCACCGCCAATGCCGCGGTGCAAAACGCAATCGCCGCAGAGTTCGTTTGTATTTCATGGAAAAATGACGACCCGAACGATGAATGCCTGCTTGTGCAAATTAGAAACCGTGTCAACCCAACAAGAAATTTGTTTGATGTAAGTCAAATTCCGTCTTATCAAAACACGATAAATACAACAAAACTTATCAATAACGGTGATGGGTCTATTACTGTTACTGATACAATTGGCAATTCTGGCATAGGTACTATGAAAAAACTATCGGCTTTGGCCCCAGGGTTGGTTCCGGGAAATACTTACACATTAAGTTTTAAGAAAACTGGGTGTACCGGTGGTTCTAATCTGATTCATATGGGGGCCCCTGCGCGAACCGCTTGGGTGAATGGGGTGAAAAAGACAATAACCCAAGATATGTTGGATTCAGGTGTTTCTTTTTATGCATGTTATAATGGTGTCACGCCGTCGACCGCAACAATCTATGATATCCAAATCGAAGAGGGTGCCGTTGCTACGCCATACGTGCCGTATGGAAACACATATCTGCCCACCGGGAACCAATAAAATACACATCGGCGGTTACCCGCCGACATGCTCTCCTTCCTTTCCGGAAACCGGAAACTTGTGTGTGTGATACAAACTTTATGCGGCCATCGCGATACCGTTTGCAGACTTGTCGCTTTCCGCGTCCATAATCCGTTTCGCTTCGGCAAAGACCATTTCTTTGACGCGCAACGCCAATTCTTTTGTTTCCAAACTTTCGGCGGCAACGTCAAAATTATCGGTGCGAATTTGCAATGACACATACGCACCAATCAAAGATGTACGCGGCAAATCTTCAATAGAACGTGGTGTGTTGTTATGA
Organism: Alphaproteobacteria bacterium; assembly: GCA_017650505.1. The sequence goes on along the minus strand of JAGCET010000042.1, from coordinate 28,002 downwards.
CCGATTTGCAATTCATCGCTAAGCGATATTATTTGACGATCGGCATTCACCCACACGCATGTACTTAAAACTTTGTGCAGGGCTATCATGATTTCTTTAATGTTTTTTTGCATTGTGTTCCCTCCTTTCATCGGGTTGGTTGTAAAGATTCCGCCCAGATTTGTATTTACATTCTGTATTTACAAAGAACCGAATTGAACCTTGGTTTTGTTTCTTTTGTTTGCCCAGAAAACCGCGTTTTTCTTAGATTTCTGGGCTTTTTTAACTTTGTCCCCTTGTCTATACACGGATGATAGAATAAAAGCGATTCGTTGGTCAAGCGAAAAAATAAAAAAAATGAAAAAAATTTTTACTTTTTTTATAACGTCTTGTAATCAGACATATTTTTCCGGAATAATTTTTACCAATGTTTTAAATATGCGTCTGAAAATTGTTGTGTCGGGGCTGTGGCGATATTTGCGCAACCGTTTGTCGCCGGCACGCATTCCCGTCCAAAGTGTACATTTTCCGGGGTGTGTGACGTGCCAAGATATTTTTGTGTCGTCAATTATCATGTCGCGCAACCGCCGTGCGAATTCGGCACTTTCAAAGATTACAACGTTTTCGGTATTATAATATGCGCTGCGTGGATCCAAATTAAAACTGCCTATCCACGAAGTTTTATTGTCGAACACGATGGTTTTGCTGTGCATTACAGAAAAACTGGATTGGTTGCGTTCGCGGTCATGAAATTTTCCGCGCCGATTTTCCGCCGACATCATAAATTCATAAACTTCCACGCCGGATTGAATCAGTTTCTTGCGATATTTTTCCCATTTTGCATAAACGGTTGGTGCGTTTGTTGATGCCAATGAATTTGTCACCAATGTTATATCTACGCCGGCCTTTTCTTCGTTGCACATTGTTGTGACGCCGCCCTTGCCCGGCACGAAATAGGCCGCCGAAACATACGCGCATTTTTTTGTCCGTTGCCACAGGCGGTTCAGCGCAATAATAATATCGCTGTGGAATTTTTTCTTGCGTGCGGACGGCATTTCCACCTTGGACGGTGGGTCGGCAATAAATCGTCCGTGCCCCCATGCAAAATCAAAGTTCTTCATTTTATATTCGCGAATGGCAAGTGATATAATAGTGTTATATTTTCGCGCATTACGTTCACTTTTTTGGCTAAGTTGTTCAAATTCGCGTTCCAACCGCCGCATTGCGCGTTTAGATTTCGCCTTTGGAATCACCGACGCAGGTACGGACAAATGATAGTTCCAATATTCGTTAAAACTTTGTGTTGCGTCATTCGCAACGGCGCCGATAAACAAAACGTCTGTATCTGAAAAATTCGATGCGGATTCCGGCATAAAATAATTGCTGCCCACGTTGCGACCGCCGGTAATCAGCGCAAAGTTATCAACAATAAATAACTTGTTGTGCATTCGTGAATTAAGACGGTTGAAATCCAACATAACCTGGGGGTAATAGAGCAGGGGCGTTCGGTTTGCAACAACGTTAAATATTTTGACTTCGATATTCGGATGTTGGTTTAACAAAATAACATCGGCCAAATCGGAATCTGTTCCGTAATCGTCAATCAGAATTCGCACCTTGACACCGCGGTCTGCGGCATTTTTAAGTTCGCCAATTAAAACACGTGAAGAAAAATCGTTGCTGTAAATATACGTTTGCAAATCGATGGTTTTCGTTGCTATGCGTGCAAATGCGGCGCGTATAACAAATGCAGATAATCCATCTTCGATAAGTGTTGCGCCACTTGCATCGCGGCGACGACCAAGGTTTGTTTTATACCCGCTTGCGATTGGTGTTGCATACGGATTATATTCAAAATCGTGTTCGGTAATTTTTGGTCGATAGTTTTTCAAACGTTTGTCATCGGTACTGGTTGGCACGGTTGTGCATCCGATAAACGGCACATTAAATATCAACCAAGAAACTTTTTTCCAAAACATTTTTGATAACTAGAATTATATATGTTTTTTTTGCTTGCGTCAACTGTGGGTGTAATGATAAAATGATGATAATGGAAGGAAAGATTTTACTATGAAACGACTTGCAATGTTCCTTGGTGGACTTTTGGTGTTGCCCGCGTTTGGCGAAGTTGCGCCGGTTTTCTATGACGAAATGATAGAATATGCGGATACCGAATATCCGGGTGAATACGAAGATTTCGATGAAGAAATCGCGGAAGATATTGATACGGAATCCGCGCAAACGTCCGACAAAACGGCCAAAAAGCCGGTACAAATCTCGCGTCAGCCTGTGGCCACGCGCAGTGTCGCGAATCGTGGAACATCAACGCGTGCGGCGCCGGCATCATCGGGTTCAAATGCAACCACGTCGGGTCGTGGAAATTCAACGGGGAATTCTTCGCGCGTAGTCGCGTCGCGCGCAACCACAAATTCGCGCGGAAATGCGGCACGTACCGTGACGTCGCGCACAACAACAACGGGGGCAACGCGTACGGATACATCTGCAACACGTGCGGCGGCAACGCGCGCAACCGGTGGTGCATCGCGCAGTGCGACAACCGCGCGTACTGGTACGGTGGCTGCGGCGGGAACAAAATCCGCAACGTCTGCGCGTACGGCGACAACCGCGGGTGCCCGTGCGGCAACTACGCGCGCGGCAACTACGGCGACTGCCCGTGTGCTTACGGAATCTGGAAGCCTTTATAATCGTACTAGTGTTCGTGGATCGTCAACGGCGCGGCGTCTTCCGACAATTCGTGTTGGTTCTTCAACCGGTATTACGACCGAGGCGGAAACCGGCATCGTTGCGGCGGATACCAGTGAGATGGATGCGTTGGCGGAATTGACCGATTACTGCAAGGCGCAATATGCGGCATGTATGGATAATTATTGCAACGTCTTGGATGATAACCAGGGCCGTTGCAGTTGCAGTGCAAACCTTAAAAACTATGCCAAGGCCGAGGCCGCATTGAAACAGGCGACCGAAGATCTGCAAGACGTTGCACAAAAGATTCAATACATTGGCCTTACCGCGCGCGAGGTGGAAACGTTATTCACCCAGACCGAGGCCGAGGCAAAAATGCAATCCAGTCCAGATAACAGTCAGTTAAAAACCAGCCTTGATAAGATTAAAGATATGATTATAGAAGTCAAATCTGGCAACGCGTCCAGTACGTCTTCGGGGTTGTCGTTTGATTTGTCCGGTCTTTTGGATTTTAGTATCGACAGCACCGGATTCGATCTGTCGTCGTTCCTTGGTGGTTTGACCGGCAGTGGCAAAGATGTCAGCAACCAACGCGGTGCGGAATTGTACAAAACCGCCAGCAATCGATGCAAGGCGAACGTGTTAAAATCTTGTACAGCCCAGGGTGTTGATGCGTCGCTTATAACGAACGCATACGATTTGGAAATTGACAAGGAATGTATCGCATACGAACGCAGTTTAAATGATTCAAACGACCAAATGACGGCAACTGTCCGCAATGCCCAGGGTGTATTGCAAAAGGCGCGCCTTATGGTGGCGCAGTCCAAGAATGAATACGACATGCGTGGGTGTATCAGTGCGTTGGATGCATGTATGCAGGATGAATTTGTATGCGGCACCGATTATGAAAAATGTTTGGACCCGACGGGTCGGTACATTGTCGATGGTAAAATCGTTGTCGGTTCGCAACCGGGCCGCGCCATAGAACCTTCGACTTCGCTTACATCCGCGGTTATGAACAGCAACGTTTGCAAAATAAATCTGTACCGCACATGGGATTTTGGTGAAAATTCATGTCAGGGTGTTATCTATGACGGAACCAGTGACCAGGGTAATGCGTGGGGTACCGGGCCCAATGACACACTGGCAAAATACGTTGATGCAACGGTTGTTTCGGGTGCATCGCACGATGCAAGTGTGAATATGTCGAAATACCTGCAAAACAAAATTGGGTACGTCAGTGGCGACAAAAATTTTGGTATGTGCGTCGGCGTTTTGAACAAGTGTCAAGATTACACCTATACCGGTCGTGGCAATAATTTAAGTTATAATGAAACCAATGACGTTATTAAACAATACCTGAATCGTATTTTGATTCAGATCAAGGCGAAACAGGATGCAGTTTTGGCCGATTATGCGGAAAGTTGTATTACCGACGTGAATTCATGTTTGGCACAAAACAGTTATCCAACCGAAGAACCGGGCGATGGCATTGGAAATGATAATTGGACGGCCGTTCAGATGACCCAGGCGAATATCGCAATAAATGCCTGCCGGTCCCAGATTATAACCTGTATGTCGGTGAATGGATATTCTATTGACACGCCGACCCCGTCTGAAATGAATTGTTGGGTAATGGGGCTTCAGTTCAATACGACAACCAATGAATGTGCCGCCGCATACAGCCGTGCCGAAACCGCAACCGCGGATGGTGAAACCAGTTCTGGCGGAACCGTTGAATGGTACGTACGTGGTGATTGCCCGACGAGCAATTGGGGCAGTGGTCAGGATGATTATATCGGAAGTTGCGAAGGTGATTATTCTAGCGCCAGCACCGAAGTTTCTTGTGTAGGTGGGACTTTGCAAACGGACGGAGGACGCCTTGCGATGACATACGCTGAACCATCCACTCCTACTGACAACAATTCCACAGAGTTTTCTTGCACGGGTTATAAATTCTATGGCTGGAAAATCAACGGTGGTTCATGCTTGAATCAACATGTGTTTGATTTGTCTCGCTACAGTGGTCGTGTGGTAATGAAGGGATGCTGGGTCCGTGATGTTGATGCGGGCGACGTGGCAAACTGGGTTCCAATTGAGTTATAGGGGCGAATAATGAAGAAAGTATTGCTTTATCCTTTGTATGGTTCTGTTTTGATTGGCACCGCCGGTGCCCGGACTTACTATATGGACCTTAATGGTGCATGCCAACAGGGTGTCCTGTGTCTTACCAATCCGGGGAACAATGCGTGTTGCCCAACCGCAAAAACAGTTGATACGATAGATACATCGGCCTATGCATCGTCGGGCCAGGTTTTTCGTGGCTTAGAGATAAACGGTGAAACGATTGTTGATGCCGATGGGAATATCAATACCAATCTGACGACGGGTACAAAAAATTTGATAAAAAATGCCAAAACATCAAACACGACCGCACGGAAAATTGCTACGGTTAAGACGGTTGCACAAAGTGATATGCGCAATGTAAAATTCAACATGCGTGACGGCAAAGGCCTGACGACCAAAAGTTTTGCCGTCGGTGATACGTTGCCAGAACCGGAACAAAAACAACGGTTGTTTGATGGTGCCGTGTTTAGTGGTTGGACAACATCGAATGGCACGTCTGTGACCAAGATTTCCGAAAGTATGAACGATGGTGATACGATTTATGCACAATATGGTTGCGGAAAGGGGCTTGGACAAAATAAGTTCGGCGTTTGTGTACCCAACAAAGGTGGCGGTAATGGCGATGTTTACATAGATGATGATGGTAATGAAATTCCATTGGAAGAAGTTGATTGTGGATATTTGAATAACAGCACAAATAATAACAGTTATTGTGATCGCACGGTCATTGTTCATTTGCACGATCAACCAACAACAACCAATTTGAATGTGACCAACGGTAATGAAGGTCGCACATTGTGGTGCAATCGTGTGTGGTGCTATGAACCATATTGGGGGCAACAAGATGGTCAAAATGGCCCAAATGCCGATGCGGGTGCATTGGTGGAAACAATCAATATGCCACATCTTAATGGTTATAAATTCCGTGGTTATTTCTATCGCAGTGGTAAACTTATGGATGACTTGGTCGTGGACAGCACGCATAATGCCGATCCGAACGATGTTGCGTCGGGTCACTTCTATCCAAAAAATACCAGTGATACAGTTTCGTGGATGGGAATATATTCACCCCAAGATGGTATAAATATATGGTGGGATTTTGAAGATAATTCAACCAGTATCCAGGGACTTCCAATTGTCACCCAAGGGCCACTTAGTGGTGCCCCGGGATTGCGTATGCATGAAATAGATATTTATGGTGGTTGGGCACGTGAGTGCGCCCCCGGTACCAATGCAACATGCACGTTGGAAAAGGGTATCAGTGTCGCACACAGTGGCAACGGTTTGAAACCGGGTCAGGTTCGCTATGACAACGGATGCAACGGTTATAACCACTTGTATGGAAATGTAAATGCATATAATCCAACATGTGAGTCCGACAGTGGCAATATAAGTCTTAATTACACATTTACCGACCAATATAGTGTGCCGGTCAATTGTTCGCCCGCGGTGACGCAAAGTTGTGCAACCGGTTCGGGACATAATTTGTTAAGCAACACCGGGTTTAACAATGCCTGTGGCGATGGATATCAATTGCGTTGGTTAAAGACCAATGATAAATGGTATTCACCGGGCAGAAATGTATCGTGCAGCACCAACGTGTTTGGCCAAAGTTCTGCCACGGTTTATGGTTATGTATGCCGTGAATGCGTTGCGCCGGCAAATGGCACATGCGTTAATATGCCTGCGAACAATGCGATACAATATAACGTTTCTGGGAACCAAGCTTACAATGGTCAGTTATGGGGCGCAAACAGCGGTTATGTGAATCCCGATGCGTGCCGAAAAGTGCAATGTAATCAGGGATTTGATTTGCAGGTAAATAGCGTCACTGGCGTAATCAGTTGTGTTGAACAATGCGGCGAAGGATTGGTTCCGGTGACAAATGATGTGACCGGTGAACACGAATGTATTACACCGTATCAACAATGCATGTTGTCGTGTCAAAAAGAAACAGCTATCACAGATTGCGAAACATATTGTGGCGGTCAAACATTTCAATGTCCGAACAACTTCACTACACCGTCTGGTATAACCTATACGGTTGTAAAGGGTGCCGGTGTGGAATGCACATATACCGCCGGATGCAGTACGTCAAATGCAGTACTGGAAGGTAATGCCACAATTTATTGCAATGGCAACGATGGCAGTGAACCGTGCACATCGGCATGGTTGGCGGGGCAATTTGCAAATCTGAATTGCTTTGCATGCCCGAATGTAAATGCGGCACCGACCGGCGTGTCACCGCATGTGCCAACCCAGGAAGGTTTGAATTGTACGTACAAGGCGTCGTGCAATAACCCCGCATACACGTTGTACTATGGCGACGACGCGGTGGGTACACAAAACCAGATGAACTGTACAGGCAGTGCGGGATGTATTGTCCAAAACATAACCAATTGGTATGGTAATCATTCGTGCATGGCGGGCGGAACACCACCGACATTCACATGCCCAAGCATGTTTAATGTGCCGACCGGGGTTAAGATTGTTGATGGACCCGACCGTAATGGTTCACAATGCACATACACACTTGGGTGCACATCGTCGGGTTATACGTTGAATGGTACAAATCCGGTTGTGTGTTCGGGAAGTGCGGCGTGTACATCAACCAATCTTGCAAATATGGTCAGTGGTTATTCTTGCAGCGCATCTGCGGGTGAGTTTACATGTGCAAGCCCAAGCCAAATCGATGGTATAACCATGAACTATACACAAACTTCCCAAAATGGTCAGTGCGCGTACAAGGCGCAATGTACCGACGCAAGCGCAATATGTTCGGGAAATGTTGTTTCATCTGGTCAAAACAAACCGGTGAATCTGTGCGAACAGCAGGTATGCAGTGGGGCGGCGAATTGCCAAACATTGGCCGGCCTGTACACTGCGGCAAATATATCATGCATCGCGACCGGGAATTCATATTACAGTGAAATTGTATTGCCCGATGACGTGACTATCGCGGAAATGGGATCGGATTCAAGTTCAAATTAACAGGTGGTAAAAATGAAAACGAAATTGCTGATTTATCCTTTTTGTGGTTGCTTTTTGACCAGTGCTGCGGTCGCGTTGACGCTGTTTGGTGACAAAGGGTATTGTGGGTACGACGTGTGTTTGAATAATCCCGGCCCCAACACTTGTTGTGCACCGGAAAATAGAGTGACACGGTTGAATATCCCCAAAACTTCGGCCAGCAAGATTACAGGCGGTTTTTACATGACCGCCGGAAATGGAGAAGACGTCATTGTGGTCACACCCGATGGACAATTTGACCGCTATGGTATGAAATTAGTATTGCAAACAAATGGCGAAAAAACCGCAAAGAAAAGGGAATACGACAGTGGTACCATTTTCACCACATTTACATATGATGCAAATGGTTACCCCAGTGGTACTGTGGTTCGATCTGAGCAACCGCCACGTGGCAACGCGTGTGACGAAGTTGAAATAAGCCTTGTTGAGTGCACTGGATATTCCCAGACTTACCAAGGTCAGACAATTTGGGACGGAGATTCTCAGTATGCCTGTGTTCATCCAACGACAAGAAAAATATATTACAAAACAGGTCTTGGGTATTTTTCAACACCTGATTATAACCCGGCACATCAGTACAAAGATGCCACGCATCCAAATGCGCCATTGACACTTACGCCGCCAAACCAACTTGATGGGTACACGTTCCGCGGTTATTTCCCGTCTTGGTGGTCACGCACTATTACGGGTACGTCGTCATATATCGGACCTTGGACCCCATATCGTACCGAAGAAGATGCCTTCTATATATCGTGGAAAGATCACAATATGGACGAATTGTATATTGTAAAGCCAACGTGGGTGGTTTCTTCGAATATAGTTTCGGGTGCTACATGTGGACGCATATCTATGTTTGCCGGATGGGCGAAAAATTGTGAAGACCCAAATCATTGCGAATTAAGAGTCACGGGTCATGATGATGAAGAGACACGGTGTATCGAAAAAACCGGTATATGCGGCAGTTGGTATCGTGGTGCTGTGGAATACATGTGGAAGGGTAATGCATGCGCAGATGATGAATATGGTGTCGGAACTACATCGATTACTCATGGGTACCCGTATGGCGGTGAAAATCCGACGGTAATTACCCAAACCCTTAATACATACCAATTGGGTTGCCAACAACAGACGTTGTCGGCCGGTGACACGGTCAATATAGACTATAATGAAAATTGGAGCAGTTCTGGCGCACCGTTCCAGTGTGAATCTGTATTGAATTCAACGTGCAGTTGGAATTCGCCTTTTGAGATAACAAGTGCCGAACCTGCATGTCATACTGCGGGTACCAATGACGGTAAGTATCAGTTTAATTCTTGGGTATATGCCAATGGCACCTATGTGAATTCTTCAAGTGTGAACTTTGCGTGCAATGCGACGTATGTTGGCACACCAACTTGGAATAATGGTTGGACTGCAACCGGCGTGAAATCGTTTGCATGCTTAAAGAAACCCGGGGGTTCTCATGTCGCAGACAGCACTTTGGATGCAAGTCAGGCACGTTATTGCAAATATACTGTGCAATGTGCTGAAAATTATCATTGTGCGAATAATAATTGTACAAAGACTTGCCGTGATGGCAGTGGTGATTCGCAGTATTCATCATGTACCAACTTTAATTTGAATAATGTGTGTGTTGAAGAGCAAATTACCGAATTTACATGTCCGACCACTGGATCGATTGCGGGGGTAAGTGTGACGGGTGGTAATATGTCTTCTTCGAACGGTATATGCACATACACGGCATCGTGTAGCGATGCAACCAAAACATGTACATCAAATATCATGGGTACAAGTGGACTTGAACGGGTAAATTTGTGTCAATCCCAAACATGTAGTGGATTGGAAAATTGTCAGGCGTTGGTGGCGTTGTATACTGCGTCGAGTATATCGTGCACCGGTGGTGAACCAGGGCCAGATTACAGTGGTGTTATCCACCTTGAAATGTAAGAAATGGAGAGAATATTATGAGAAAGAGTTATTTTTGGATTTTGTATTTCTTGCCGATTGTGGCCAATGCGGGTACGGTAAACCTGTATTATGACAAGAACGGGGCTTGTTCGGACCATTTCTGCGCAATTCAACCAACATCAGGCTGTTGCCCGGATGCCAATATTTTGACCAATATTGTTGTACCGGAACCGGCCGCGAATGGTAAAGTTTTTGGTGGTATAAGTATCGCAGGTAAAAACTTTGTAAATGCAAGCGGTCAATTATTGTTGACACCTTCACAACTGGCGGCGAATGGTATCGCATCTGGGGCAACGGGAACCGCCACGTATGCGTGCGCCGGCGACCAGAAGGTTAACAGCAAAGGTGTGTGCGTTTACGACAATGGCAAGGGTCTGTATTCAAATTTAAGGGGTGAAAGGGCGGTGCCGGATGATATCACACAAAATTTGGTGCAACATAAAAAGTTTTATATACAATTTCACGGGTACGCCGGTATCAACCCCGGCAGTGTTAGCATGAATATGCCATCGGGTGTTTCAGATAACAAGATATATTGTGATTATAGCGATGATATTGTCACCACAAATAACGGTTGCTGGAATAACGTGAACAAACAAACGCGGATAACCGAGATATCGATTCCGACGGTAAATGGTTATAGATTCCGTGGATATTATGTTGGCTTTGATGGTAGGACGTTCTATGAATATACGGTGAATCACCACGGTGGTGAAGGTCACCATGATATAGAACTTCTTGCGGTGGTAAGAAACCTTGGGGAAAATGGTGCGGCGCCACAATTGACGGTCGAAGATACCAGTGATTTTAGTGCGGCGTGGGAAAGTTTCTATCCATATACTGCGTCTTCTACAAAGATGCCTGTATTTGATGGGTACGAATGTGTAATTTTACGTACGGACAGTGAAGAAATCCCGACTGTGCATTTGTATGCCGGTTGGGCAAAGAATCCCAAGACGGATGATGCCAGCACTACACGCACGTTATATATTGCTAACAAGACCGTGGATTCGTGGAACAAACCGTGGATTCAGGCGATCTTTAATACATCAACGCACGAATGGGCCCAAACAAATCCAGATGCCGAAGCCGGCCACGGTGATGTCCGGTACGAGGCATCGTGTAATACGGGATACGTGATTTCTGGCACAAACAGTTTGTTGGATCAAACTGCCGCATATGACACAACATGTGTGGCGGAAAGCGGCAAATTTAACGTGAAATATAAATGGCAAAACCAGTATGGTGATACCGGCATTTGTGCAGATTATTCATACGAATGCACGGTTGGCGTGAATCATAATGTGATTAGTACGGCCGCCGAGTGTAATAAAGGGATGAGTTCAGATCTTTGGACACTAAAGAAGATTGGATATTCTATTTATAACACAAGCTTAAACAACGGTTCGTATACTACAACTTATACGAATCCTGGGGCATCGGTCATGTGTAATAGTGGTTCAATTGGTAACATGGGCAACATTTGGGTCGGTAACAACAATGTTCCATGTACGACCCCGGGTGAGAACACAGAATATGAATATGCCGGATATGCCGCAATTATGTGTATAAATGGCTGCACGGCGGGCCAAAGCGTCACAAATGGTAGGTGCGAGAGTATCACAAGTGGTGATTATGCCGGTTGCACAAAGATAGTGTGCGATGAAAACTACCATCTTGCACCGCGGCTTAGTGCCGGTGGTACACCGAGTTACGATGTATGTGGCGGATTCCCAGAACCATCAGATTATTACTGTGTGGCGGACAATTAAACAAATATCCCGGTCGGTTGACCGGGATATTTGTTATCACCATGCATCAACACTAATGATGGCCGATTAAATGTGCGGCAATGCCGGCAATTGTTAAAACCGTGATACAGATTAAAATTATTTTCTGGGTGCGATGGTGATGTGTTTCGCCGCAGTGTTCGCATTTGCATTCATCGTGATTCAAATACATAACCCATGACAGCACAAGCATTAGCCCAGAAAACACGAACAGCCAAACCTCGGCATTTTCCGGAATAATTTCGTGGTCGGCAAAATCCGGCGCAACCATTCCGATAATCCCAAGCACGACCGGCAACACACAGCAAAACAAGTGTGGTAAAATTCCCGCGATAATCCCAAATTTGATTGCTTTGTTTCTCATAATCTTTCACCATCTTGGTATCCCCAGCCGGAATCGAACCAGCATCTAATTCTTAGGAGGAACTTGTTCTATCCAATTGAACTATGGGGACACAACTTTCTTATTTTAACCTGTGATTTTGATATTGCAAGTTATATTAAAAAATGTATAATACTTTGGCATTTGCAAAAGATAAAAAAATGGGAAACAAACTTGTTGGATACGGATCTTATTTGCCCGAACGCGTTATGACCAACGCGGATTTCGAACGTATTATGGACACGACCGACGAATGGATTGTCGAACGCACCGGAATTAAACAACGGCATTTTGCGGCCGATTCCGAAACTGTGGCCGATATGGCGACAAGTGCGGCCCGTGCGGCGCTGGACAATGCGAATTTAACAATAGACGATATCGATATGGTTATTGTCGCAACCACAACCCCAGAACTGGATTTCCCGTCCGTGGGTGTGACTGTGTGCGGGCGATTGGGTGCAACAAAAAATATTCCGGCATTTGATGTGCGTGGTGCATGTACGGGCTATATTTACGCGTTGCATTGTGCGCGTGGGTTCTTTACCGCGGGTATGCATGAACGCATAATGATTATTGGCGCAGAAAAGATGTCGCGCTTTGTTGATATGACCGACCGGTCAACGGCGGTTCTGTTTGGTGATGGTGCGGGTGCAATGATATTTGAACATTCTACGTCAAGTTATTCTGGAATAATTGACACGGTTGTGATGTCTGACGGCCGTATGTTTGATATGCTGCACGGTTCAACCGATCACCGTATAATTATGAATGGCCCGGAAACATATAAAATGGCGGTGTCTTTAATGCCGGACGCGGCACGATACATTATGGACCATGCCGGCATTACCCAAGATGATATCGATTGGATTGTCCCGCACCAGGCGAATATTAGAATCATACAATCGTGCGCGGCACGCCTTGGGTTTCCAATGGAAAAGATTTTGATTACGGTGGACAAACATGCGAATACATCGGGTGCATCCGGCGCACTTGCATTGGCATACGCGTTTGACAACGGAATCATAAAACACGGACAACTGGTGCTGTATCCCGCGTTTGGCAGTGGCCTTACCTGGGGTGCGGCGTTAATAAGAGTATAAATAAACAAAAGGTGAAAAAATGGCAACAATAACAAGAAATGATTTGGCAACAAAATTACGCGATAAATTCGGATTCACGGCGGCGCAATCGGCAAAATTGGTTGACGTGATATTCGATGAAATATGTGCGTCTTTGGTCCACGGGGAAGAGGTTAAATTCGCCGGTTTCGGTACGTTCAAAATTTTGGATAAATCGGCACGCATGGGGCGCAATCCCAAAACGGGCGAGGCCGCAATCGTATCGGCACGTCGTGTGACGTCTTTCCGTCCGTGCAACGAATTCCGCGACCGTGTTTCGAAAAAATAATTGTTTCTTATGGGAAATGGTTGGACGTGTTTGAACGCCAATTGTGACATATTATTTTAACTTATTGGACAATTCAGAAATCGCAATAGCATACCAATTTGAATTGTTCCATTTTTTTATACGATAAAAATTCGGATAGGTCAGGTATGCAACCAATGCCGGTTGTGGCGCAACATCGGAATCCGGATTATAATCATCGTGTTCATCGGTCGGCAAATTTGCAACATCTGCGACAAGGCCGGCAACCATATTTCCCTTTGGTATTGGGGTACTGTCCGGATTTAAGACACCCATTTGTGACCATTCGTTCAATGTCTTTTTTGTTTTGCCGTCCAACAAAGATTTATCAAAATCTGCGGGCAACACGACACGCCGTGTAATCTTTTCATTTTTGTTCCAACCAAGTTTATTAAGGTAATTTGCTGCGCTTGCCATCGCATCACCGACACTGTTTATAATATCGATATGACCATCACCATTGCCGTCAACACCGTACGTTGCAAGTGTTATTGGTATGAATTGGAAATGTCCCATTGCGCCGGCCCAACTGCCACGAATATTGTTTATATCCAATTTATTGTCGTCTGCGATTTTCATAAGCGCAATCAGTTGGTCCCCAAAAAACTTTGCACGCCGGCCGTCATATATTAAAGTAAAAAACGCATCAACCAAACGGTGGCGCGATTTAACCGTACCATAGTTCGATTCCATGCCCCAAAACGCCAAAATAACATGCGGTGGCACACCATAGGTTTGTTCGGTGCGCGCAAGCATTGTTGGGTATTTATCGTGCATTTTATGGCCGGTACTAATTCGGTTTGAATTTACGGTGCGTGCCAAATACTCGTCCAATGTCAATTTGAATTCCGACTGATTCCTGTCGCTTTTGACTATGGATGGTATAAATGCCGGATTACGCAAAGTTGCATTTATTGTTTCTTCGGATATCTTTTTTGCGGTGGCACGTGCGCGAACATCTTCGATAACAGAATCCCACCGTGCGTTATCAAACGTGCCGTCGTTCGCCACTGCCGTACCCACAGAAATAAAAAACAATGTCAAAAATAAATATGGGCGTCGCATAATGTTCCCCCAATTAGAAAGCAAATTTAATACCCAAATGCAACCCAAATGATTGCCACGTTGCGTGTTTCAAAGAATCACTTATATACTGGGTTTCTGCGGGTTCGTTTACAATATATGGATTCCCATTATCATCCAACAAATATTGACCTTCTTCATCCATTGCCCAATGAGAATATGCCGCAATATACAATTTCCCGGGTATTTGACCAACGTGGAAAACGTTAGTGTCAACCTTTAATGCCAATTGCAACCGTGACGACAGCCGCATATTATATTCTAATTCGGCGGCATAGGCATACGAGCCATTATTACCTTCGTCCAAGAAACTTGGGTTTTGCTGCCAATCTGTACGATTTGGCCAAATTCCCTCGGACGAATATTTGGGTAAACTGAACTGGAAATAAAATCTTAACTTATCGGCCAATGTCATTTGTTTTTCGATTTCCAAACCAAAGTAAAATCCACTCCACGTTGTGTTGTATATGTGGGTCAGACCACCAACCTTAATCGGCCCATCGCCACCAATAATAACGCATTCGCCTTCGTCCACCCCCCACGGTATTAAGCCCATAGAAGAAGTATAATCGGTCGTAAACAACTCGTCACCAAGTTCGGTAATGTAACTGCCTAGTGATGAACCGTTTTGGACAACAACTTTAATATCTTCGGGACCCATGCAAACCTGGTACCATTCATCGGGTGGCGTTATATCAATGGGCATAGAATAAAAATAGCCTTCTTCGTCCCCGTACACATATTCGCCCATATTCGTCATCAACGGCAGATACACGCCCTGGTTCGGGTACAAGTGGTCCGACATTTCAAGATCATGTTTGAAAATTTCGTATCCAACAATCGGCGAAATCTTCCACCCACCAATATCCCAAATATGGTGCGCCCCAAGCCCCAATCGTAAATGTTGCGATGTTCCGGATTCGCCACCCATGGAAATAGTAAAGATTCCATAACTTGGATCCGACCAATCATACGGTTCCAAATCATAATCCATGGACAGACCGCCATGCGACATATCGCCATACGAATATTCGGCAAAGGCGAACATATCAAACTTTCGTAATGAAAAATTGTGTCGTATCCCGGCGGTAAATTCATTAAACACCATGTCGTCCCATTCCAATATGGAATTTACACCGGTTTTGAATTCAAAATCTGCAAATCTGCGCGAATACCCGCCATAAAGAAACGTTGAGTGTTGGTCTTCTTGGGGTGTGGCAATACCGTTGACCGTCATTGCGCCCGCATCAGTATAGGTCATATTTTCATTATATGTGGCCGCGTCAATTGTTGGCACAATCCGTCGTTCATTTGTATATGAATAAGTGCGCGTTCCAACAACCTGTTTTACCCCAGATTTGCCGATGTATTTAGTATATCCACGATTTGCATATTCGCCATAATTTAACTGATTTGAATTTGATTCCGGCGAATCTTGATAGTAAACCGGCACCCCTTCGTTCGCAGCAAATGCCGCCAAAGGTGCCAAAATTGCGGAAAAAAGCGAAACTATACCCTTTCTCATTCCTATTTTCATGGTGCATTATATCACATTTTTGATCCCAGAAAAAGAACTTTATAACTTGAAAAGAAAAATAGTGGTTGTAATATGAAAACAATATGAGCACTGCGCACAATATTTACATTCACGTCCCATTTTGTGTTAAAAAATGCAATTACTGTGCATTTTTTTCGCATGCCTGTGCCGCCCCAGATTGGGATGCGTACAAAAATCAGATTACCTCGGAAATCCGGCATTGGCGGAGAAAAATCGGCAATGTTGCGGTGCCAACAATATTTTTTGGTGGCGGAACACCATCACTGATGCCGGCCGCGGTGTTTGGAAATATTATGGACGAATTGCGTGCAAATTTTGATGTTGTATCCGATGCAGAAATTACTATCGAAGCCAACCCGGGCACCATCGACATAAACAAACTTAACGAATTTTGTGCCATGGGGGTTAACCGTCTTTCGGTTGGGGTGCAATCTTTTGATGATGCACGATTGAAATTCCTTGGGCGAATTCACAGTGCAAATGATGCCCGTCGGTTGCTGGATTCGGCCTTGGAGCGCGGCATACGTGTTTCGGCCGATTTTATCTATGGGTTGCCGGGTGACAGTGTAAAAGACGTTACCCGGATGTGCGACCAAATAAATCAAATTGGCATTTCACATTGTTCATTATACGAATTGACAATTGAAAAAGATACTTCGTTTGGCAAAATGAATCTGAATATGCCCGGCAACGAGATAATGGCAGAAATGTACAACGCGATTTCTAAAACCTTAAAATTAAAACTTGCGCGATATGAAGTTTCCAACTATGCCACGCCCGGTGATGAATGTCGACACAATATGAATGTGTGGGATGGGGAACCTTATATTGGTATCGGGCCCGGTGCGGCCGGACGAATATTCATGGATGGCGTTTGGTACGAAGAATTGGGCGCGGGCAAAATGTTTTCGCCGATAACAAATGAATGTCGTGCGATGGAACGGGTCATAACCGGTTTGCGAACAATGCGCGGTGTGCGCATGGATAGTGATGTAGAAAAAATAATAAATTTAGAATTTGCAAAATCGCATCCTGATATGCTAACGTTTGTTGGTGACCGAATTGCTGCAACGGATGCGGGGATTATGGTATTGGATAATTTACTAACAAAATTGGTGAAGTAAAATGCGACATACTTGGTTAAATATCTTTGGAATAATCGGCGTGGTGGCGGCCGTAATATTTGTCACGTCTTATCAAAGGGGGCATAAAATGAATACGGGCATAAAGATGGAAAGTTTGGAAAAAACCATAAATCCGGGTGATGACTTTTTTGACTATGCGACATTAAATTGGCGACGTAGTCATCCAATTCCGGATGATTATACGCGGTACGGTGTGTTTGAGGTTTTGGCCGAAACCAACCTTGGACGCGTGCGCGAAATTGCCGAAACCGATGATGGCAAGATTGGAACACTGTACAGTATCGCCATGAATGTGGAAAAGTTGAATGCGGATGGAACTGCGCCTGTAAAAAAATATTTTGATGAGATCGATGCAATAAAGTCAAAATCAGAACTTGCGGAATATTTGGGCAAAAATCAAATGTATTTTTCGACTTTTTGGTCTGATTCTGTTGATTTAGACGAACAAGACAGCAATCATTATTTATACAATCTGGCCCAGGGCGGAATTGGTTTGCCACGTGATTATTATTTCGATGACGATGCGCGCACAAAAGAAATTCGTAAAAAGTATATTGAATTTATATCGGCGCAATTAAAGAATTTCGGTATTCGCGCAGATGCGGCCAAGATTTATAAATTCGAAGAACGCATGGCAAAATCTTTTCATACCAAGGAAGTTTTACGTGATCCGCATGCAAATTATCATAAAATGTCACGCGATGATTTTATGGGCGAATATGCGGGTTTTGATTGGAAAAAATATTTTGATGCGCGTGGCGCGAACGCCGCAGAATACCTGAATGTTGGCCAACCCGCGGCAATTCAAGAATCGATAAAAATTATAAATGATACGGATTTAGATTTGATAAAATCTTACCTAAAATACCATGTTATTTTGGTGGCGGATGGTTTTTTGGACGATACGACGTATGACATTTCTTTCGATTTCTTTAACCGTGAAATGTCGGGTCAAAAAGAAAAGAAGCCACGTTGGAAACGCGTTGTTGGTATTTTGAATAACACGGTCGGTGAAGAAATTGGACGAATATATGTTGGCAAATATTTTCCGGCGGCGGCAAAGCGTCGTATGCAAAATTTGGTTGAAAATCTGCGCCGTGCATATAAAATGCGCATTGAAAAAATCGATTGGATGTCGGATGAAACACGGGCCCATGCATTAAATAAATTGGCATCGTTTCGCGCAAAAATTGGGTACCCGGATAAGTGGCGCGATTATTCCGAACTGAAATTAGATAAAGATGAAAATCTGTTTGAAAATATGATGCGTGTCGCAAAATTCGAAGACGAATTTTGGATGAAAAAAATCGGTGAGGAAAAAGACCCAACAATTTGGTATATGAACGCGCACGAAATCAACGCATATTATGACGCATCAACAAATGAAATCTGTTTTCCGGCGGGGATTTTGCAGTATCCGTTCTTTGATATGAATGCAGACGATGCGTTTAATTATGGTGCGATTGGGGCAATTATTGGACACGAAATGACACACGGGTTTGATGATTCGGGCCGTCATTTTGATGCAACCGGAAATATGCGTGATTGGTGGACGACCGCGGATTCAGACGCATTCACCACACGTGCAAACGTTATGAAGAAATTCTTTGATAATATTTTAGTTGCACCAAACGTCCACGCAAATGGCGAATTCACGCTGGGCGAAAATTTGGCGGATTATGGCGGTGTGACAATATCTTATACGGCGTACAAAAATTTTGGACGTAAATCTGATGGTGTTTCTGGCCTGACGCCAGATATGCGATTCTTTATTGCGTACGCTGGTGCATGGGCGGGCAATATACGCCCCGAACAGGTATTGGTTCAAACCAAGACGAATGAACATTCGTTAAATCGGTGGCGTGTAAATGGAATTTTACCACATATCGATGCATGGTATGATGCATTCAATATTGGCCCACAAGACAGGATGTACATTGCGCCCGATAAACGTGTGCGACTTTGGTAATCCTTTTAATAGGTACGTGTGTACAAACGAAACCACAGAATTGCAGCAAGTTGTTAGAGGTAAAAAGGGGACACCCAATTAACGGAATTCTCGTCAATAAAATTATTCTAATGAGCTATGGGGTAAAAAATAAAAAGATTGCACATCGGCGTTTTGTTTGATAACCTTAAACATAATACCAAGGAATAAATTATGGCTATTAAAGTTCGTGATTTCGAAGTTCGTTTAACACGTAATAAAGAAGAACGTCGTATGGTGCGTCAATTGCGCTATGACGTGTTCGTTGTCGAAGAAGGTGCATCGGCCACGCCCGAACAACAAGAACTGCACGAAGAATTTGATGAATTTGATAAATATGCCGAATATATGGCCGTGTTCCACGGTGATAAAATTGTTGGTGCGTATCGTATTATCGATAAAAAGGCCGCCGATAAAATGGGCGGGTTCTATACGGAAACCGAATTCAATATTTCGAAAATAAAAAAGGCGTCTGATAATATCGCGGAAATGTCGCGCGCATGTGTTGCGGCGGAATACCGCGAAAATGCGTTGGTGATGCGTATGTTGTGGGCGGGTCTAAGTGAATATGTTTTGCGTCGGCGTATTGCGGTGCTGTTCGGTGTTGCATCTTGGACGGGACAAAAACCCGTAGAATCGGCCCAGGCTATATCGTACCTGTATTACAACCATTTGTCGCCGTTGCGGTTGCGCGCCCGCGTGATAGCGGAAAATTTTGCCAATGGTGTGGACCAACGTATGGCGCGCATGAACATATTGCCGCGTGCATTTGTTGATGAAGATATTGCAAAGAAGCAAATGACCCCACTTATCAAGGGCTATCTGCGTATGGGTGCCACATTTGGTCAGGGGGTATTCATTGACAAACCATTTAACACATACGATGTCTTTGTTATGTTGCAATCAAAAAATATGGATGCCGCGTATCAGAAACATTTCTATGGTCGCGAAAATGCATTGGCACATTTGGACGTAAAGCCACATCCGATGCAGACGTTGGGTAAAATAATGCTTATGCCTATTACGGGGTCGTTGAATGTGTTGGGTGCTTTCTTTGAGTTCCTGTTACGTGAAGATGCCGCCGATGCAGAATTTATAGATGAATCACCAAGTGAAGAACAATAATATGTCACGGGTCCGGAAACAAAATCTTTTCAACACAATAACTGGTGCGTTGCGATTTGCGACGTTTTGGATTATGGTCGTGTTGCAATTGCCAATTATAATCTTGTTGCCGGCACGCAAGAAAATAACCGTAAAATATATGGCCGTGTTTATGAAAATATTGTTGATATTGGCCAGTATAAAGATTGTAAAATATGGGCAAATGTCAAAAAAGCGGCCTTTGTTGGTTGTGGGCAATCACATATCGGTTTTTGAAATTGCGACTTTCCCGGTAATGTTCGGGGGCAGTTTTGTGTCAAAAAATGATGTGCGGCATTGGCCATTGGTTGGATATATCGCAAATAAATTCGGTGTTGTATTTATTGACCGCCGTCCATCCCATGCGGTCGAAGCATTGGGGTTGGTCCAAGATGCGATTTCTTCGGTGGACTACCCATTGTACATATTCCCCGAAGGCACAACAACAAATGGTGCGTATGTCAAAGAATTTAAAAGTAGCCTGTTTAATGTCGCCGAAGGTGCCAATGTTACGGTGCAACCCGTGGTAATTCAATATTGCCACCACGATGGCACACCGATTAGTGATGCGGATTTGGCGGAACACTATGCGTATTTTGATAATGCAAAGCAAGATATGGGACCACGGTGTTCGCGCGAACGCAGTGCATTTGGTCAAATATTTCATATAATGGTTTTGGGTGGATTCCGTGTAAATGTGTATACGTTGCCGCCGCCGCCTTTGGCGGGAATGGACAGAAAACAAATGGCAGAAACTATGCACAAAATTATTTCAAATAAATACATGGAACTTAAAGGTTAACAAAATGAAAATAGAAAATTTATGTGTAAGACGTCTGATTGGTGATGTGTCAGGCGCAACGACACGTGGACATAAAATTGCAATACGTGGTGGATATATTCATCAAACTTTTCAGGGCGGATATACGCTTTCACCACTTGGTTGGCGGGTCGTGAAAAATATAGAAGATATTATTCGCAGTGAAATGAATGCCATCGGTGGCCAAGAAATCTTGATGCCGGTCGTCAGTGGCGCAGACCTGTGGAGGAAAAGTGGCCGATATGATACCATAGATTCACTGGTAAAATTTACCGGACGCAACGGTACCGACTATGTCATAAACCCAACACACGAAGAAGTCGTGGTTGATTTTGTAAAAAGTGTTTTGGAATCTTACCGTCAAATGCCATTTATGGTTTACCAAATTCAAGGTAAATTCCGTGATGAATTACGTGCACGTGCCGGATTGGTTCGAACACGTGAATTCATTATGAAAGACGCATATTCTTTCCACGAAACATGGACGGATTTACAAAATTATTATGACCGTTGTTGGGATGCATATAACAAACTGTTCCGCCGTTGCGGGTTAAAGAATTTTGTTGTGGTTCAATCGGCAACCGGTGATATGGGGGGCAAGATTGCACACGAATTCCAACTGATTAACGAAATGGGCGAAGACACAATCTTTATCTGCGACGAATGCGGATACAAATGCAACAAAGAATTGGTCGATAATGAAACCGCCGTTTGTCCAAAATGTGGCGCAAAAATGCGTGTTGTTCGTGGCATAGAAATCGGAAATATTTTCCAATTGGGAACTTTTTATTCTGATTCTATGGAACTTAACTATACCGCGTCAGACGGCACATCAAGGCATCCAATTATGGGATGCTATGGCATTGGTGTTGGACGCACGATGGCGGCAATATTGGAAGAAAGTTCCAACGAAAATGGCCCAGTGTGGAATATGGAAACGGCACCTTTTGCGGTTCATGTTATCGGGATTGGTGGCAAAGATAATCGCATTACGGAAATATCGCAGAAAATTCACGATGACCTGGTTGCGAATGGAATCGAAACCATTTTAGATAATCGTGATATTCACGCGGGCGAAAAATTTGCCGATGCCGATTTAATCGCTGCACCAATTCGTCTGATAGTATCGGACAAGAATCTTGCAAACGGTGTGATAGAGGTTAAATATCGGGTTAACGATTTCGATACGTCGCGAATGTCAAACGAATTCAAGGTAGCTGATGTTATAAACCGTGTCCAAGATACAATCCGGATACTTTCGCATAAATAGGAAACGGGGCCATCGCCCCGTTTTTTATAACCATAAAAAAGTCAGACAAGTTTATGTTGACTTTATTGGGGGGAAACTAATTTTTGTGCGGCATATAATGCATTATCGTATGTATCAAATGCGGCCCCTATACTATATACCTGAACGCAGCCAGGCATATTGATATATTCCGCCGGTATTCGATGTGGTTCAACGCATGTAATATTATATGTTCCGCGATGAGATTCCTTGATAATATATTTAACAGTTGTCCCTTCAAATGCCGAACGGTCAATATCGGCATCCAATGGTAAAGTTATAAAATCTGACGTTGCCAATCCCTGTGCTTGGATTTTATCAATAGTAAACTTATACGCCTTGTATATAGCGCGTTCCAACGGCCCGCAATAGTAATTAGCCGTTTGTATAAACATATCATCTGTTTCTTTTGGTGTGAATTTAACATCATTCACAGATGCAATCATATAAGACAGGGTGTTTGGATATTTCTTTGTTCCAAAATTATCAGATAAATCCATTGGTATTACAAAATCTGTATCAAATTTTTCTGTGGCTTTTATTGCAGTATTCATATCGGATTTGTATTTTTCAATAATGTATTCTGTTCCAATCGCATCCCACAACAATCCCAATGCAGCATATTTAGCCCCATTTGGACGAATGCGAGCATTTTGCTGATGATGGTCAAATTCGCCACCACCAATATCGAAAGCCAGCCCTTCAAAACCTTGTTGTATTTGTCCAACCCTTTGAACAAAAGAAATATCAGGTATAATTCCAACGATTTTTAACAATGCGGCAGACAAAACATCGTCTGCATGAAAACGACTGTTATGTGTACGACAGCCTTTTTTTGCAAGATTATATAATTTTGTTATGTTTTCTGACATGAAAGTACCTTTGGTGGGATTGTACAATAATTATTTGTTTTGTCAATTTGTTGTGAAAATAATCTGGCACTTGTTTTATGCTTTTTTTATGTGTATGATATACAGTGCAAAATAATAAAAGGTAAAAAAATGAAGACAGCAATAACCCCAACAAGGGCGGAAAATTTCAGTGAATGGTATCAAAATCTAATTGTTGCGGCGGATTTGGCGGAAAACGCCCCCGTGCGCGGCTGTATGACCATAAAGCCGTATGGTTGGGCTATATGGGAACTGATGCGTGATGAAATGGACAAACGTATCAAGGCGGCGGGTGTACTGAATGCGAATTTCCCATTGCTGATTCCAATTGAGTTTTTTAATAAAGAGGCCGAACACGTTGCCGGCTTTGCCAAAGAAGCCGCGGTGGTCACACACTATCGTTTGAAAATGATAGACGGCAAATTGCAACCCGATCCAGAATCGAAATTAACCGAACCGTATATTATTCGTCCGACATCCGAAACCATTATCGGCGAAGCGATGTCGCGTTGGGTGCAATCTTATCGTGATTTGCCGTTAAAATTGAATCAATGGGTAAACGTTATGCGTTGGGAAATGCGTCCGCGTATGTTCTTGCGCACGTCTGAATTCAATTGGCAAGAAGGTCACAATGTGTTCGCAACTCATGACGAGGCCAATGAAGACGCACGCAAAATGCATCGGGTTTATGGCGACTATATGCGGGACGTTTTGGCAATTCCGTGCATTATGGGCGAAAAGACACCCGAAGAACGTTTTGCCGGTGCTGACCATACGTATACTGTTGAACAAATTATGCAAGACGGCAAAGCGCTTCAGGCCGGAACATCGCACGATTTGGGACAACATTTTGCAAAATCTTTTGGTATTAAATATTTGGGAACCGATGGCAATTTGGCATATGCGTGGACGACATCTTGGGGGACATCAACGCGTATGATGGGCGGATTGTTTATGACGCACAGTGATGACGATGGGCTTGTTTTGCCGCCCGCCGTCGCTCCGCACCAGGTTGTAATTATCCCGATTACGCGTGGCGATGAAGATGCGTCCGCCATGCAAGAATTTGTTGCAAATTTGGAATCTCAATTGCGCGAACGTGGTATTCGCGTGTTGACCGACGATTCCGATATGCGCGCGCCGGATAAAATGTGGAAGTGGATTAAACGCGGTGTGCCGCTGCGTACCGAAGTCGGTGCGCGAGAGGTTGAAACCGGTACCGTCACGATAACACGGCGCGATTTGGGTAAATCTTCGCGTGAAACAATTTCTGTGGTTGATTTTGGCGAAGTTGTTGCGGCAAAACTTGATGCGATTCAACGCGATATGTTTGTTGCCGCAGACGCGCGCAATAAAACAATGATTCACGATGTAAAAGATTTAGCGGAACTAGAGGCCGCATTAAAGGACGGCAAAATCGGATTTTTCCGCATTAAATACAGTGAAACCCAGAACGAAAAATTTGACGGTTTGGTTGAAAAATACAAAATATCGCGCCGCTGTTTGGACGATAATGACCCTGGTTTTGTGTTCGTGGCAAAATCGTATTAGTAAAAACGGATGCACCTGCATCCGTTTTTGATTGCATTATGTTTGTGTTGTTAGAAGATGTTTAATGCATGGATCTTATAATCCCCAAAACGAATCGAAATGTAATGATTTTGTTTGTTTGAAAATTATATTGTATCTCTTATAAATGCTTGTGTGTTCTCAATTATAAATAGAATATGTTGTGTATGTCGCGATTTTATAATAAGATTTTATTCGTATAAACCAAAAGGTGCAAAAATGATAAAACCTGAACAGTTGTGGGATGCGATAGTTAACATCGCAAAATGGCGCGGAATGTCTTGTTCGGGATTGGCCAAATTTTCCGGACTTGACGCAACAACATTTAACAAAAGCAAACGTATAACAAAATATGGCACGTATAAATGGCCGTCAACTTTAAGTTTGGCAAAAGTGCTAAGTGCGGTTAATTTAAGCCTTGGCGAATTTGCAAGGCGCTTTATGCCAAAGGATTAAAAACCGCTATAAATATCTTGTCCTAGGAAACGATTTCAAGTATAATACGAACATATATATTTGTTCTAGTGTAAAAAACAAAAGGAGAGAAAATGACTCACGAAGAACTATGGCGGGCGATAGTCGAATTGGCTGCGTCGAAAAATATGTCTTGTTCGGGACTTGCAAAGTTTGCGGGATTGGATGCGACGACGTTCAATAAAAGCAAACGGTTCAGTAAATATGGTCAACCACGATGGCCGTCTACATACAGCCTTGCCAAGGTGTTGAATGCGACCGGCACAACGATGTCCGAATTCGTAAAGTTTATGCCAACGCATAACGAAAAATAAACCACACCGCCCACACGGGCGGTGCATAGTTATCTTATTATTCCGGATATACCTTTACTGCATAATTCTGTATAAATAGGTTTATTCAAACCATAGGCGTTTATCAGGGTGCTTGGTTTTTGATTGCACCAGAGATCCCCATAGGAAACAACCCCATCTTTGATTGTTTTTATCAGACCACTTGGCAATTCTGCACGCCCGATGCACGAAGACAGGTAAACAAAGCATTCATCGTTATCGACCAGATTTTCGCAGGCTAAGATACGAGCATAAATATTAAGGGTCAAATCTGCCTTGCTAGCGTCTTTTGTCCATGGAGAGCCACCACCAATCGGGCAAGCGGTGGAGTAAAAGTCACAGGCCAACTTTCGCCCTGTAATGCCACAGTCTGCGATGGATCCATGGTATGTATAACGTCCGGTACCATTTACGATTATGCGTTCCGGTCTTTCGCCCAAGACGGATACAATTAAATCTGTCAAATCTTCGTCTTGCAGCATCGGAATTGCAACAATGGCAGTTTCAATCCGGTCATCATTCAGTGTTATCTGGGTTTTGATATCTAACCCCAGATTGTCAGACTGACGTGCCTTTGTATATAGGGCGTGGTTCAGTTTCTTTGCCAAATATAGTTCCCTGTTTATCTTGCCATCGCCTTTACAGGCATAGCCAACGAATACACCCTGATCGCCCCAGCCATCCTGATCAACCCCTTGGGCAATATCGGACGATTGTACACCAATCATGTTGATAACTTTGATTTGCGCTGGATCAATAGCGTACTTGCCCCATATAGATGCATAACGTTCATCATATCCTATCTTGGAAAGGGCAGACCGAACATATGTGGTAGTAGGGCAGAGGTGGTGACTTCGCCACCAAGGACAACGGTATTATCCTTAATCATTACCTCAACTGCGTATCTTACGTGTGGGTCTTGTTCGATTAACCGATCCAGTATGAAACTCGAAATATAATCGGCGATTTTATCTGGGTGTCCGATTGACACCGCTTCGGCTGTTCTTTGCATAATTTACTCCTTTGGTTTTTGCAAGTTGAACCAAAGGTGGATTGCGGCGTTGTACCACGCATTGCGAATGTTAAAAAAACAGGGAATAGCATATAACAACTCTTTTTTAGTCCATTTAAAGGTAGGACAAGTCAGGTTAAATCCACCTTTATGAATAAAATGATATCGGTTATCCATATAATTACCAAAAAACTCCTTGACTTGTGCGGATTTTATGGTTATTATATGTCGCGTTATTCGGGCATAGTTCAGTCGGTAGAACAACGGACTGTTAACGGCGACCGAGCACCCTCCCTAATAGCCGATAATTGTGAAAAAATGCGCTAATAACCGCTGCTTATTAAGAAAAGAAATTTGACCGTTTACGCTAAAAGTCTATCAATATATGGTTTAACTCCAGATAACGTTTTACACGTGGTTTACACAGAACGTGTTTACACACAGTTTACATCACTTTTTCAACCCTGCAAAATGTCGTAATGCCATTCCGTTGTCCTTGCTACACACGGTTTACACACAGGCTACACACAAAAGTGATTTAGACGGTCAAAAACACCAGGAGCACGAACTCTTGGTCCCCTGTTCTCAGCACACATTTGCTGCACAAAACAATATGCTATTTTTTGAACAAATAACTGGACAATCGATTCAAAATACGGACAAATACGACAACCTTAAAAAGGATTGTCCATGAAATACAAACATTTTGACGATATTGAACCAAGTAACAAGACTGATTTTATTATGCTTTATTTTGCGGCTTGCCGATCTTTGCGAGAACTTGAATCTGCAATTCGCCGAACAAATGATGGCAAATTGAACTGCCACCAGGCATGGTTACTCCGCCGCATCCAGCGCAAATTGTCCCAAATGGCCGCTTTGTGGAAGAAACATTTATAAAAAATTCTGAACATAAAAGTTGAACATGCAAATGCTTTATTTAATAGGAGTATTATCTTGATAAAGTTTATTATTTATGCTACCTAATCTAAATAAGGAATGTTGCATCATGGTAAGTATAAAATGTGTTCGGAATATTAAAAATGGGATTTCTTTCCTTCTTAACAATATTAAGGATGCAATGCGTTTATCATTTTATAAGTTAAAAACTATATCGTATTATATAGCCCCGAGTACAATAAGATACAAGCTGAACACTTCTGTGATTTTTTTAAAATTTAAGAAATTTTTTCTGACCAGTTTTCTATTTAAATTAAAAAAAATAGCGTTTAATTTTAGACAAATTACATATAGTTTATTTACCGGCATAAAATTATATTTCCGCAATATTTTTATT
>JAGCET010000041.1 GCA_017650505.1 Alphaproteobacteria bacterium | reverse complement strand
ATGTATTTTACCGCCTCACCCACAGTGGTCAATTTCGCGGCCGCTTCATCCGGAATCGTGATATCAAATTCCTTTTCAACCTCCATAACGAACTCCACAACGTCCAAAGAATCTGCGCCCAAATCATTCACAAATGCGGCATTTTCGGTGACGACAGCCTCGTTCGCACCCAATTTTTTAACAATAATCTCTTTTACTTTTTCAAAAGTTGACATTTTCTATCCTTTATTTAAGTTAAACTTTTCTGTCACATAACCCATGACGTTCACGCCACAAAATACCATTTTATCGGCCCTGTGTCAAGAAATTATAACAAATAATAACAAACATACAATTATTCCATGCCCAACAATTCTTCTAACAAATCATTCATATTAACACGCAAATCTTCGCGGTTTCCGGCCCATACCAACCGCCGCGACAAAAATTTATAAACATCATCCATTGTTAAATTCGGAATTCCCGCATCCGTCACCACGCGTGACCATGCCAAACGCGGGTCGGTCAAATGCCCATGTCCCCGTCCCGGGAAAACCCAATAACCATCCTGGGGTAAATCTTGCAATAACACAACCGCCATATCCGACAACGGACGTTCGCCCCATGTATACAGGTTAAAATCCAAATCTTCCCATTGCATTGAAAAAATCTGATTTTTGGTGGCGAATCCATACACCAACATTAAAAACGCCGCACGCATAGTCGCATCTGGATATTCCCGAGCCGCCGCAACCAACCGTTTCAAACCGTACTTGGTAAGTGGCCGCACACGCCGATTTTGCGTCGGTCGCGCCAATTTTTGCACCGGATTTGATCGCAAATACCCCGTGTCCACCGCATACCGAAAAATACTCTGCAATAATTCTTGCATGCGTTCGGCAATTGCCGCGCCACCAATTTGCGAAATCACATTATCAATATCATCAGCCGTAATATCAGAAATATTTTTATCAAACAATGGTTTCAGGTGTCGGTTTATCGCGCGCACCAATTTATCATAAGAACCAACACTGCGCCGCACACGATTTTTAAGATATAAATCGACAAAATCATGAAATGATATTTTCTTGCGCTTTATTTGAACTTTTTTTGATGCATCTTCCAACACCGCCCCAACCGCACTGCGCGCATCTTCGATGTCCATATCCGGATATTTTCCAATAATAACACGACGGTCACGACCATTTATACGTTTGCGCGTAAAAAAAGTTTTTGCGCCACGACTTGTTATATACATACGCAGACGGGGTTCAGATAAATCTTGGACCACATCAAACCCGCGCGATGGCGCATTCAGATTATCTAAAATATACGGGTTAAAAAAGAATTGGTGTGCCATCGCATTACCTTTTTTGTTATTTACCACCCACCGCACGTCCAAAAAGTTCCGCGCGCGCCGCAT
Organism: Alphaproteobacteria bacterium; assembly: GCA_017650505.1. The sequence continues at coordinate 6,915 of JAGCET010000041.1, read as the reverse complement.
TAAGTTTACCCCTAACTTCGTCCCATTCATCTCGACATTGTATAAAATCGGCACCTTTTTCCAAACCATAATAAGGATAAACCCGCCCTGCTTTTGCTTCCTCTTCCTTGCTCAATCGTTTATATTCCTTGTATTGCGCGATTTTTACCGGCAACCACAACAAACGCATAATTGCCGCATTTCGCGCTTTCTTGGCATCACATAATTGTTTATTCAAATCTATGTATGCCATGTTCCAAATATAATTTGAACAATGTACATTGGCACAATATTTATTTTCATCATAACAATGACACCGCACGAACCTTGGCTCAACACAGTGCGCACCACCAAAGTTATTAACAACCAGTGATTCTGGCACTTTCATACATCCCGAATTCTGCTTTGCGTTTCGACGTTTCCAACGCAAATGGCGTACCTTCTGAACAGTTTCACTTATATCTTGAATTTTTTCTTTTAACATATTATTTTCCCCGCTGTTTATTGCCCCATGGCAAAAGATTACGAAAATATGCACGACGTGCACGCACCGCATCATCATAACTTAACCGGGCCGCAACCGCATCCCTATTTTGTTCGGCATATTTGCAATTTCCACATTGACAAAGTCTTTTGGCATCATATTCATCACAACACTTTTCAAATTTTATATTTTCAAACGTATGTCGTGCAAACCACGGCATAACCATTCCTTCATAGCAATTTATACACGATTCAATACGTCCAAAATTTTTCCAATCAGATACATTATATGTCGTGGTCACCTTGGCCTGCGCCGCATCTAAATTTTTCTTTGCAACACGAACGTTACCACATAATTCACTATATTTTTCTAACAGTTTCATTTCTTATCCTTTGATATCGCATCATAGCATTTTGCGCCTTTATTTGCTTTTTTCTATACCAAGAAATTCACGAAAACATTCTCTACGACAATCCTTTGCCTGTCTCAATTTGGCCCAGGCATCGTCACTAAAAGGTTCCACCCAGGCAACATGACGTGCCGCACGCACAGCAAGCCCTGCATCACGTAAATCTTGCCAACGAAGCCCCATACGCAAAAGTGCCAAACCAACTTTTCTATCCAAAAAATATCTAATATCCATTTTGTTTCCTTTTTGTTATACTTTCAATGCGTTTATGAATGCAGATTGTGGTATTTCAACATTACCGAATGTCCGCATTCGTTTTTTACCCTCTTTCTGCTTCTCTAAAAGTTTTCTTTTACGCGTGATATCACCACCATAGCATTTTGCGGTCACATCCTTGCGATATGCGGCAATTGTTTCACGCGCAATAATTTTTCCACCGATTGCCGCCTGAAGCGGTATTTTGAATTGGTGCCGCGGAATCAGATCTTTCAATTTTTCAACAATCGCACGCCCACGTTTTTCCGCGCTGGCCCGATGACACATAAACGACAACGGTTCAACATTTTCTTCATTGACCAAGATTGAAACCTTTACCAAATCCGAAGGCTGATACCCCTGGACCACGTAATCAAACGACGCATAACCCGAAGATATAGACTTCACACGGTCGTAAAAATCAAACACTATTTCCGCCAACGGCAGTTTATATACCAAAACCGCCCTGTTCCCGACATAGGAAATATTTTCTTGGACCCCGCGCCGTTCGGAACAAAGTTGCATAATGCCACCCATATACTTATCGGGCATCATAATCGTTGCACGCACCCACGGTTCTTCAATAGATTCTATTTTCGTCACATCGGGCATATCGGCGGGATTTTCTAAATCCAAAACTTCACCATTACGCAAATGAATCTTGTACAGCACACTTGGCACAGTATTTATCAGATTCAAATTAAACTCTCGCGACAACCGTTCACTTATAATCTCCATATGCAACAGACCCAAAAATCCGCAACGCAACCCAAAACCCAACGCCGAAGACTTTTCGGTTGTGAACACAAACGACGCATCATTCAATGCCAACCGTTCCGCACTTTCGCGCAGGTTCGGGTAATCATCCGCCACAACAGGAAAGAACGAAGAAAACACCACCGGCACCGACGGTTTGAACCCCGGCAATGCATCAACATTTGCACGCGCATCGGCAATAGTATCACCAACCCGACAATCGTGAATCGTCTTCATTCCGGTAATGATAAACCCAACCTCGCCGGTCATCAGCGATTCGGTATCAACCATTTTGGGTGTAAAATACCCAACCTTTTCAACCGTATATTCGGCACCGGTTGCCAAGAAATGAATTTTTTGGCCGCGATGCAAAACCCCATCAACGACGCGCACCAACACCACAACCCCCAAATAAGAATCATACCACGAATCCACCAACAACGCACGCGTTGGCGCATTTTCATCACCCGATGGCGCGGGCAATTTATGGACAATTTCTTCCAATAATTCCGGCACACCCGCCCCGGTTTTACCCGAAACAGCAATCGCATCCGCCGCATCCAGCCCGATAACATCGGCGATTTGCGCACGCGTCGCATCAACATCACTGGACGGCAAATCGATTTTATTCAACACCGGCAACATTTCCAAATCATTATCCAACGCAAGGTAAGCATTCGCCAGTGTCTGCGCCTGGACCCCTTGGGTTGCATCGACCAAAATCAGTGCACCTTCACACGCGGCCAACGAACGTGAAACCTCGTAAGAAAAGTCCACATGTCCGGGCGTATCCATCAAATTCAATTGGTACACTTCGCCATTTTTTGCGCGATAGTTCAACCGCACAGTCTGGGCCTTTATCGTGATTCCGCGTTCGCGTTCAATATCCATAGAATCCAATACTTGCGCCTTCATTTCGCGCGATTCTAACCCGCCCGTGTATTCAATTAGGCGATCCGACAAAGTCGACTTTCCGTGGTCGATATGTGCAACAATAGAAAAATTTCGTATGTTTTTCTGTTTCATTTCACTACCCACCAATACTTGCCAGCAATTCATCGATTCTTTCTGCGCGTTCCAGTGTATCATCATAGGCAAATCGAATTTGTGGCACATATTTTTGGTCTAACCGCTGTCCCATTTTATATCGAATCGTTTTTGTTTCGACATCCAACCGCCGCTGGACAGTATCTATATCATTCGTATGACAATGAAAAAACAACCGGACAAACTGTATTCCACCGCCGGCACCCGACAAAGACACCGCACCCAATACCGGGTCATCGGCATATTCGGTGCGCAGTATTTCCGCGACAATAGTTTGCACTTTGGCGGCGATTCGTTCATTTCTGTTGGAATCTTTGACTTTTTTCGACATTTATCTTTCCATTGTTTTCTTTTTAATGTAAAGGTATAATATATTCACCATAATTCAAGGGAAAATTTAATGAAAGTTTCAGAATATTTATTATCGCGTGCAAACACCCGGGGCTATACGTGGGCGGTGTTTTTACTGACGGTGTGCGAATCGGTATTTTTGTTTATTCCACCCGAAGTTTTTATGACCCCACCAATTATTGCGAACAAGAAACGCGTCATTCCGGTTGTATTGGCGGCAACATTCGGGTCGATTGTCGGCGGAATTATTGCATATTGCATCGGACTGTGGGTATTCGATTCGGTCGGCGTATGGTTAATAGAACATTTTGCCAGTATGGAAAAATTTCAAATGGCCCAAGATTTGTTTATTCGCCACGGTGTATTTATCATCTTTATCACGGCGGTGACCCCGATACCGTACAAACTTATGGCGATGTGTGCGGGATTTATGGGTTTTCCGGCGGTGCTGTTTTTGGGACTGTCGGCGATATTCCGTACTGGGCGATTTGCAATTGTCGGCTATCTGCTTTGGCGATTCCAAAAACGCGCAAATGCGATAGTAAACAAATTCTTTTGGCCATTGACGATTGGTGCGATAATAATCGCCGGCCTTGGCATACTGTTAATGCTGTTGATGTAAACGGTCAATAACGCTAATCATAAACCTATGGACATTCGGCCAATTGGTTCAAAACGTTTTCGACATCTTCATTTATAGAAACCGTCACTTCGCGATTTAACCCATCACGATACGTCCACATAAATGACGAAGACTTAAACTCTGGACTTGCGTTCCATGCATCAACAAACGGTGCCAACATCGCCGAAAACCATTCACGTCCACGGCACAGGCAACCATTACGCACATCTGCAACCACAGATGCGGTCGCACTGTCGCCATATTGACTGTCCAATTCTGCATCACTCATCATCAAACAGCGGTTTCCAATGTTATAGAAATTCGCATCATCCGACATAAATTTATATATCAAACCATTCGACGCACCGGCGCGACGCAGCGAATACGCCATTCCTTCGGTACAGCATGCACGTGCCGCCTTCATAAGCATTTTATACCGTTCAACCAATGGTGCCGATGCCGCGGTTCCACCAACCGCCACCCCATTACAATTCACATCCGACAAAAACTGCATCATTTTGTCATCGCGAATCTTTGGGCTGCGTGGTGCGACAATTTCCCGAATAATCGGTTTACGACGCCATATATTACATTCTGTCTCCGTTTCAAACGGGCAACCATCCGTACTTTTATAATCGGTATTCAGTGCATATACGGTTCCCGATGCACCGTACGCACCATTTGAAGAGTATTGCCCATTGCACGCGGCCGCAGGATACGCATCATTGCAAACGGGCGCAGGCATACATGCCGGCGTTGGTGCGGCATCACTGCACGGCCGATTTGCCCCCAACAGTTCTTCAATTCTTGCGCGGGTATCGGCGGCATCACTCATAGTATCTTCATACAGACCCGTCAATTCGTCATCTGTATAACGGAAATAAACTTCTGGCAACGGTTCCAACATCCAATCGCGAAAATCTTTGGCATTGTAATCCGATATAGAATCATCCCAAATCGGTATACCGTTTTTCTGACTAACCGTCTTGGGTTGCAGTCTCTGGGTATACTTACCCGTTGTACCATCCCAAATCGGCGGACGATTATCGATTGGTGCCGGCTTAATCGACAGCAACTTTACATTGCGCATAGGTTCTACATTCGACGCACCGTAATCGACATTTATCGTTTCATTTTGAATATATTTGGGAACCGTATCAGTATCGACATATTCCGCATTAAATTCATACTGAACATCCGGCGCGTCACAATTCGGACCAACGCAATCAGATGCAAATGCCGGTATTGCACAAATGCACAGTGCCGACGATAAAAATAAAATTTTGTTCTTCATAATACAGAATAATATCATAAAAAGAGCCTTTTGAAAACATAAATTTACATTTCTTTTTTGTGTTGATATTTTTTTCATTTTTTTTTAGATTTCTAACTATGAATAAATTCGCATTTAACAAAAGGGGAAAAGGATGTTAAAAAAATTATCTGTGGGATTTATTGGCATTGTGTTTGGTGCATCCGCGATGGCGGGCGATTCGGGTGGTTTTATGACCGGGTTTCAATTTGGTGGCGGTTTGTCGGCAACATCGGGATTAAATGGATTTGTCGGATATGCGAATAAAGATTTTGATTCTTTTTGGTGGAAACGCATTGGTGTGCGATTTGATTTTGCATCAACGAAACCAATAGATTCCAGTATAAATTCTGCATCGGACAAGGCGACCAAGGACAATGATGTTGAAATCGGCGACGTAATAATCAAAGACCTTGACATACGGGCGCATCATATTGCGGCGATGGTTGATTTCTATCCATTCGGGAACACTTGGTTTTTGGGCGGTTGGCGTTTAAGTGGTGGATACTATGCCGGAAATTTGGATTTGAATGCAAACATTACAACCAAAGATGGTTCGAATAACGAATTCGAATTAAATGACCAAATGTATAAATACATTGATGTCCCGGTGAATGCGTCTGCATCGGCAAATTGGAAATACCACGGTCCATATGTCGGGACCGGATTTGATTTCGGTCTGTTTTGGGGCATCAAGATTTATGCCGATGTCGGTGTTGTATTTACCAACCGTGTTGCCGACCCTTCGATGAATGTTCCAACCGAAGGATTGCATGAATGGGATGGTTCAACGTGGGTTGTGGCGGACGAAGAACGATTGGAAACGAACAAAACGGCCGCATTAAACGAAATTCAAAAAGACCTTGATAAACTAAAATACTTCCCGATTATAAAGGTTGGGTTTATGTATCGGTTCTGATGAAAAAACTTGCGTTTTTATAAGAATTTTTATAACATTGGCGCGTTATAAACCAAACTAAAAGGATTCAAGATGGCATCTGTAACAGCAAATGATATGCGGGTCGGTTGGGTAATTTCCCACAATGGCCGGCGTTATACCGTAACATCTATTACCAAGGTTAAACCCGGCAAGGGCGGTGCCTTTGTCCAGGCAGACCTGCGCGATATAGATTCAGGGAACAAGGGCGGCGACCGTTGGCGCGCCGAAGACAAGGTTGAAAAACTTATGGTCGAAGATGTCGAATGCCAATATTTGTATTCTGATGGCACCGATGCATATTTTATGAACCTGAATGATTACGAACAATTTACAATGCCATTGGATTCATTGGGCGAACAGGTAAAATTCTTGGCACCGGAAATGACGGTTCGTACGAACTATGTCGAAGGTCAACCGGTATCTGTCACATTACCAAAGACCGTTGTTGCAATGGTCGAAGAAACCGAACCGGCGTTAAAGGGTCAAACCGCAACGGGCAGTGGCGGCAAACCGGCCATTTTGGATAACGGCGTCCGGGTCCAGGTTCCAGTCTTTATCGAACAAGGCGAAAAGATTGTCGTAAATACCGAAACATTGGAATACGTGGAACGCGCAAAATAGTAATTAGTGGTTAGTGATAGTGGTTAGTGAAACGGGCGCGTCCGTCTTCGCTTACGCTCCGTCGCGATTCAACACGCCCGTTTGTTTTAATATTGTGTTAAGATTCATTCTTCATTTGTTTCGGCTACTAACATATACT
>JAGCET010000040.1 GCA_017650505.1 Alphaproteobacteria bacterium | reverse complement strand
TCCGGCGTATGCGGTATTAGCGTTCGTTTCCAAACGTTATTCCCCAGTGATGGGCAGTTTCCCACGCGTTACTCACTCGTGCGCCACTAGATCCACAAGGGCAAGCCCCTGCTTCACCCGTTCGACTTGCATGCCTAAGACCTGCCGCCAGCGTTCGTTCTGAGCCAGGATCAAACTCTCAAGTTCTAAAAAACCTGTGGTTTAAGTCCTGTGCATATTAAACAAAGCTGACTTTATATCAGTTCGTCTTTACATATTATATTCGCAAGACAAGTTTTAACGAGGTCTACTTTGTAAACCTACTACCTGTCTAAGATATGCACATTTGACTTAGTCAAAGTTTGGATTATTCCAAATTCAACTGTCTGCATATCTCTTCTTGATTTGATGAGCTGCTTTTATTCACAATGTTGCGGATTCTTCCGCATTCCAGAGGTCAGATTGTGTGTCCCGACTTAGAAAGCCCGTATACTATGACCCCATATTCAAAAAAAGTCAAGTGTTTTTTCAAAAATATTTTACTTTTTTTCTTTGCAACCAATACGCACCAACAAAAACCACAGAAAACTGGGATTTTTTAACTTTAATTTTTTTATAAATTTTTTCTTTGATTGCGATATTTTTTATAAAAAAAGCCCGAAAAACCGATTCGTTTCCGATTCGAATTGCCGAATCGGCGAACAAGCCCCCCTCTTGAGAGGGGTGATTTTCACCCGCCGGGGCGGTTAGAATATACGACATCATATCGAATGCTCTAACCACCTCCCGGCGTTCCACGCCGTACTCCTCCACAGGAGGAGAACTTACTCTCTGGAATAATGCAAAAAAACGCGGGGCGAATGCCCCGCACACTAATCACTTACACCCGTCGCGGCATGACCGCGCCGCGGTCGTGACGGACTAACAACTATTCCACGCTGATTTCAATCAGGTCGCCGTAGTTGCCGGCTTCGTCGGCGCCGATAAAGCAATAGATATGATCGCCAACTTCGCGCATAAAGGCTTCTTCATCGGCGGTGAATTTCTGGCGATTCGAATCCCGGATGTTATTGCGTGTCGCAAGGAATCCAACCGTTCCCAATGCCGCCGCACCAGCAGCATCAGTTAACAACCGTTTACCAACAGAGGCCTTGTCGTCTTTGCCACATATTTCTTCTTGTTTAATGTTCGCATCTGATATATAAGCTTCTATTTCTGAATTAGCTAAACAGGCACTCTCAGCTTCTTTCAACGTCCTCTTGCTAAACGATTTCCCAAAATTAGACTTCCTGATAGTGCCACCACTTTTCCATTCTGCACGAACACCATCATCTGTATTTTCTATAGTACACTTTTTTGATTTTTTTAGATAATTCCATGTTGCATTTATGTTGTCAACAAGTGTGTCAAACTCACCTTGACACGTATCTATCTTATCCGCACTCGTTCCCAACAATCCGCCGAGGCCGGTCTTGCTTTGCAACAATTCCATTCCGGCGATGCCGACACCGGCCGAACCGATTGTTGCCGCGGCAACGCCCCATTTCTGACCGGTTGTTAAACCAACCTTGTCAAAGGCATCGCCACTTGTGCAATCCGTACTGCGGTCGATTGTGCCGTCTTTCTTGGCCTTTTTGCATGCGGCGATTGTCGCAATTTCTTGCAATTTATCTTGCGGTATCCATGAACCACAGGTAAACACATCACCAACCGCGAAGTATGCCGTTGACCAATTCTGGTTCTTTTTCTGCAACGCAGATTGGATATCCGGGTCGTCCGATTGTATCGTTATGCGTGCGCGGCAGAACGAACCATACAAATCATTACTTGCCACGAAATCGTTCACTTTCAGGCCGGATATGCTGTAATTCTTTGGTATACGTTTGCTTTTCAATTTCACCCACATATACGTACTGGACATATCACGTGCACCCATAAGGCCGCCATTGTTCGCACCAACGCACATATTTTGTTCCTTGGTTAACTTTGCGTTGTACTTTGCCTGGGCTTCTTTTTCAATATCGCCAAGTACTTCTTGGAACAACGTGTCGGACGCCATAGAAAACGCATAGTCTGTTTCGGTTTGATAATATTCTTTATCATACAGACACCCGTCGTCATCCATATATCCGCAATCTTCAATCATATTCGGATTGCCCTGTTTGTTCTTGCATGCCTCGGTCGTGGCACTGTCGCCGACCGTGCAACCAATCAGAACTTCGTGATCATAAGATTTGGTTTGTTTATATCCGGTCTTGGTCGCATCGTTCCAAGCAGTACGGACATCGTTATTGCCCCAACCATTTGCACCGGTGTCATCGGACATATAGCGAACCGAATTTATTTTCAGGTGTTCGTCGCAAGTGCTGGCATTTTTCACCGTCTCGACACACAGACCGCGGATAATATTGAAGTCCAAAACTCCTCCAACCTTGTTCATACTGTTATCAAACGCCGCGTTGCCCGTGTCATAGGTATCGGACATAATATCGGTACGATTACGATAGCAATTTGTATAGTCGGAACCGCACATAGATTTGATACAACTGACCGCCGTGGCACGACAATCTTTGGCTAATTTGGCAATTGCCGCGTCATTATAATTTTCGGCCAATGCCGCATTTAACCGTTCCACAACGCCAATCGGGTCGCCTGCGCCGGGAACCGGGAACAATGTCGTGAACGTGTCGCCATCGTTATACGCATATGTATAACCACCGGTCGATGAATTCGAAACCGCCGCCGCATATTGGCAATTCGCATCGGTATTCACGATTGCCGCGCATCCGTTTTGAATTTCGGCATACGTATTTGTACCGTTGATAGAATTACGGAAATCATCTGCACTGTTGCCCGTGCCAAATACTTTTTTATAGCATAATGACCCAAGGCCCGAACCACAAGAACGCATTGCGCATGACATCATGACGTCGACGCATTTCGACTTCGTTTTCTTGTCAAATTCGTTCGCGAAATCTTGAATCTTGGAACGCATTGCGGCATTCATACGCGACGCATACAGGTCGGAATAAACTTCTTCACGTGCATCTTCGTCAATCAGTTGTGATGCCGACGGAACACGGCCTTCGTTTACGGTCATGTGGCAATATTTATTTCCACCGATTGTATCCATACATGCACCACGGATAAAACTGCTGACCATCGCACTGGTACGTGCATCAGACGCGGTTGTGTCATTGACATTTTGGCGCACATCGGTACCTTCGTTAATCGAATCGGTAATTGTCGCAATATTCAAACTGCTGTCTGTTATACACTTGTACGGATTCGCCTTGCACGTGGATAATATACATTGGTCCGTCACCTTATAACAAGTAGACACCGCGTTCACCGCCGCAAGGTCCGCACCTTCGGTAATAAGGACGCCAAGGCGACTTGTACTGGACGGGTTGGACGACGAATCGGTCGAACCAAACAATTCACGGATACCGTCCGGTTGGCAACGCGCCAAATTCGATTCGCAAAATACTTTTTGTTTTTTAAATTCTTTGTTCGACGTGCACAGTTCAAATTCCGAACCGCAAACATTTTCTTTGTGCAGACACGATGTCACGCGCTTTACGCACGTACTGGTGTCATACAGGTTGGAAATATGGCCGGCCTCGATATATTGGCCCAAAATACTGCCCGCCGTTGGGTACACGAATGTGCCATCGTCGTTTTTGTTTGCAAATGCCGTCGTGTCAGACGTGCCAAACAATGCATTGATACCATCAGAATCGCACTGCAATAATACACTGTTGCATTGGGGCTTTTTTGCATAGAATAATTCTGTTGTTGTGCATTCTTCGAAATCGAAACCGCAGACATCCGTGGCCTTGATACAATCACTGTATTGTTCAATACATTCGTTCTGGGTCAGCAACGAAGAATCAGATGTCGTCGATGATGACGATGAAGTGGTAGATGTGGTCGTTGTTGACGTTGCCTTGATGATTGTCGGCAAACGACGCATCGCCGCCATGGTCGGACTGGTCGCGACAGAAACACGACTATCGCCACCACGGCCGGTTGCGCCACCCGCCGAACGATTTACCATCGCCGCAAATGACGGTTGAACCGCGCACAAAATCAACAAAAATCCTATATTTTTTGTAAGAATATTCATTCTCTAACCCCTTTTGGTATCGTTTCATTATATCACAGGTTCGGAAAAAAGAAAAGCGAAAAAGTGGTTAGTGGTTAGTGTTAGTGAGTGGTGAATTCTGAAATTAAAAACGGGCATAATTATGCCCGTACTAAACACTAATCCGCAATTGACCACAGGCCGAACCAATGTCTGTACCGCGCTCGCGACGAATACGGGCGTGAATACCGTTTTTTATCAAAATGTCTTGGAATCGATGAACCGCATTTCCGGACGGCGATGTAAAATCACGTTCGGACACCGCATTCCACGGAATCAGATTTACCATACAATTTTTTCCACGCACTAAATTTACCAATTCATTTGCGCATTCTGGGGTTGCGTTCAATAAATTGCCGTTCGCATCGCCCAACAGTATGTATTCTATCATCAACTGACGATTATGCAGGTCCGTAAACCGCCACGCCGCGTCCATAATTTCCGCAACCGAATACCGGTTCGCAATCGGCATTATTTGACGGCGCAATTCATCATTCGGCGCATGCAAAGATATTGCCAAATTTATCGGACGCCCCCATTGAATCAAATCATTTATCCCCGGGACTATGCCGCACGTCGATACAGTTATGCGACGCCAACCGATGCCCATATCGCGATTTGCGCGTTCGATAAAACCGATAACATTTTGTGTGTTCTGTAATGGTTCACCCGTACCCATAACGACAATATGCGAAACGTCGTTATTATTCGGGTCCCCATTCGGACGAATCGGTCGGTCAGATGTGCGGTCGTTGCGCAATTCCCATTGGGCCACCAATATTTGTGCAAATATTTCGTTTGTTGTTAAATTGCGCCTTAACCCCAACAGAGTACTGGCACAGAATTTGCAGCCCATCGCGCATCCGGCCTGGGAACTGACGCAGACACTGTTGCCATAACTGGTACGCATCAAGACACATTCAATTCTTTCGCCGTCCGATAATTCCAACAAAAATTTAGTCGTTTGACCATCCGATGATTGTAATTTTTTTACAACCTGCAGTGGCAATGTCAATGCGCAATCGGCCAATTTGGCACGCAACGATTCCGGCAAATTTTTCATTACCGAAAAATCCGGCGCGCCACGATTCAACCATTCAGAAACCTGCTTTGCACGGAAACGCGGTTCACCCAGATTCGTCATAAAATCTGTGAGTTCTGCATCGGTTAAATCAAAAAGAACAGGTTTCGTCATAATTTATACCGGTCATCGTTTATAATCACAACCGCACGACGGCGCAGTTGCTTTAATTGTTGGTCGGCGACGAACATCGCCTGTTTATACATTGCGTTTTGTTTGATAATATCGTCCAATTTTCCGTATTCCGCGGTCTTTTTGGTGTTGCATATCAAAAAGATTTCGCCATTATTGGGTTTTGACCATGTCAATTTATTTAATCCCGCGATTTGTTCGCGAACGCTTTCAGATAATTCATACTGTACCGCGGTGAACTTTTGTGGTACACCACCAAGTTTCGTTGCCATATCAATCGCGTCGTCGCAATTTTTCGGTCCCGTCAATTTTTTCGCAACATCCCCCGGCACATCGGTCAAACGCACCAATGTCATTTCAATCGGCAAACCGTGTTCACGTTCCAATGCAATACGTTCGGTCGTAATATCTTGGTCCGTCACATCCAATGTTGGCATAACGGTACGCGCAACGATAACCTGCCACGCAAGGTTTGCACGCATTGCATTACGCGCCATTTCACGTTCAGACGCGGACAAATCTTCCAAATTCATTTTTGCCAATTCTGCATCGGCGTCTTTATTGGTCGGATTCACACCAAAATTAGACGCATATTTTAATTTCACACTATCGTCGATTATGTTTTGCAATGCACGACGACGATTATCAGTTGACGTATTACCCTGGCGCGCCATAAGTTTCGTGCGCGCAGTTATATCTGTATCGGTAATTGGTTTTCCATCAACCGTCGCAACAACCGTTGCGGCACTTGCGATGAATGGCGCGCAAAGAATCATTGTAAAAAACATATATATTTTTTTCATCTTTCCCCCTTTTTTTAATAGTGTTGGCCATCGACACTTATGCCGAATCTGAATTGAAATGTGGTTGTGCCGACATAGTCTTCTTTGATTGCGCTATCACGGCGATAACCAACGCTTAAATAATAACACGGGTGTTCGTAATACAATGCGCCACTATGCTGTTGAAAGTGGTTATCGGTTATATTATATATCGCATTCCAACCCACAGACCACCGGTTTGTTATCGCAAATCCGACACCACCCATAACTTCATGAATATATTCGGCCGCCGGGACAAGGTCTACAAACTGGCGCGACCAAATATGACCAACGTTTATATAATTTCGTGAATTACCAATCGTCGCATTTGTTTCCATGTGTTGCAGTTCCAAATTTTCCTTGGCCAAACGAAACCGAGAATACACATTTAACCAATCCATATTATTATATCCAATACGTCCGACATAATCTGATTGACCATTGTGGAAACCACTGTTGCGGTCGGTTGCTTCACGTTTTGTAAAATCATATGTTTGACCGGCAAAGATTTCGATATTTTTTCCTTCGGGATTTGTTGCCGCCCATCGCAATCCATAATCTGCGAATGTACCATTTTCCCACAAATCAAGCCCAGAAAACCGATTGTTTGAAAACAATGTCGCATCCGATAATAAAGCACCCGCAGAATCATTGTCGGCGGCAAATTGGCTGTCGTGGATATGACGCATCATCGTTATACGTGCCCGCGGTTCCAATGTTTGAATCCATTCTGCACCGGGTCTGAACAACGGCAATCCCCACTCCAGATACCCACTTGGCAAAAATCGATTTTTTATCCCCGAATAAATATCACCATCAACCATTTCAGTATTGTGAAAATTGTAAATATCATAGCGCGTCGCCAAACTTGCGGTTATACGATTTCCACCCCAAATTGTCCATGGCGATGTTATGCGGGCTTCCCCAATGGCACGTTGCGAATAACGGCCATCACCCGTAATCCCCAACACATCACCCATAATAGATGCATACGTTGATGCGAACAATGGGCGCGTTTGATAAATTCCGCGAATGTTTGGTAAAATATTTCCGTTTGGCACGGAAATGTTTCCGGTTGCGTCACGTAATTCTTGGAATATATGCGCATCGGCCACAGCATATGCAGATTCGCCGAACAATTCAATACGCGTCCCAGAATCCAAATAAGGCTGTTCCCCATAAAATCCATATTTCTGTAAAAATGTTTTATCGGACGCACGTTCCAAAAATATTGTTGCACGCGCATTATCACCCATTTCGATTATATCATCATTAAATACGTACCAACGGTCTTCGCCATCACGATTGTGGGTATATGCGCCACGTGTGCGAAATTCGGAATGTTCGCCATTAAGACGATGTTCAACCTGAAACAACGGATTTTCACTTGTCAGATACGACAGAGTGGTTGTCATATCGTGCGTATCGGAAATATATATATAGAACGGCACATTTATTTGTGTACCCATCTTGTTTGTCGATTCCATATTCGGGGTTAAAAATCCGGTTCTGTGCTTTATACCCGGGTCGGGCATATCAAAATATGGCAACCAAAATATTGGAAAATCGTATGCCCAAAATGTCATATTATAGAACGCCAACATCCGCGTATCTAAATTATGTTTAATTTTATTTGCAGTAATTTCCCATGCCTCGCCATAACTGTCGCAGTTCTTGCACGCGGTAAAGGTTCCGTCACTCGCAATAGTAATATCACCTTTGCGTTCAACATTGCCCGATTCCATATAAACGTGTTCGCCCAACCATATTTGAATATCGTTGCCTGACAAATTGGTACCATCTTTGCTAATATAAGAATCTTGCAATGTCATCTTTTGCCCAGACTTATTCGTAATCTCGGTTTTGCCAGTTGTTTTTATTGCACCTGATTTAAGGTTATATTCTATTTTATCGGCATTGATAGTTTTCGGCTCGTTCAAATCAACGGCTATCGCGCCGGCCGCACGTGACAACAAAACAAATGAAAGAGCAAGGACAAATTTCCTCATTTTCTGAATAACACAACCATTATTATTGCAAGTAATGCCATTTGAATGCCACACAATATCCAAAAATCAGACATAGATGATAGCATATTTGATGCAGACATAAATGCCGCCATTACACCCGACATCGCAACAACCGCGGCCGCAGGAGCGAAACTTGCCCGACGACGCAACAGTGATGAACGCAATAGTATAGCAAGACATAATGCCACAAGTATAAAGTTCATTATCGGCCCCAAAAAACGATTGCACAATTCGGTCATAACCGTTTTGTATTGTTTTTTTGTTAAACGGCTAAAATCTTCATGCAACAATGCGTCGGTGGACATACGACGTGCCTTGAACGAAGAATTATTCGTTTGTTCCGTCACACTAAGGTCCATGTCAAATCGGTCAAACGTGCCAACAATCATACCGTTATTTGTCGCCTGAAGCGAACCATCTTGCATAACAATGGACAGTCCGCGCATCGTTGTCACCAATTTTCCCGTCCGCGCAAATATAATCATTTGATGGTTTTCGTGCCGTGTGTCGGACAACATAATATGATTCAAATCATAACCCGAAACCTTATCGACATACACAACCAATCCCGGTGACATTTCTGTAAATGCCGCCTCTTGTAATTTCAGATGCGCCAAACCATATCGCAAATTCCATTGAGTGTCGTAAAACTTAGCCTGGCTTGCGGGAACAATGAATATATTTAGCACCAAATGTGCAATCGTTAAAATTCCCGCCAACACAAGTGCTGGACGTGCAAGGCGTCCGGGCGACATTCCTGTACCCGCCATAACCACAACTTCGTTATCGCCAATCAATTTGTTATATACAAACAACACGGCAATAAATGTCACAAATGGCACAATAATAGATATGATGAACGGAACAATCATCAATGTCAGACCCAAAAAATTAGTCAAACGCACACCATAATTTATAAGGAATTTCATCATAGACATAATCTGGACCATCCATGCAAGTCCAGTCAATATCAGCAACAGCATAATAAAAATCCCGACCAACTGTTTTGTAAAATATTTATCTATGATTTTCATTACTGATTCAAGTATAAAACCCAAACACAATGTCGTCAAATATATTGTAATAAAAATGTTTACATCACAGAATCAAACGATTTACAACCCAATGATATTCTATCGGTATATAATTGGCGATTTGGCATGATATAATAACGCATTCAACATATTTTGGTCTATCTTAACATTTTTTGCATGAGTATGATTCGCATTTGACCTATTCAGGTATAATGTATCATCTGGGTGTTGAACAATAGCAAATTCGGGTTTATTATTTAACGTCACTTTGTACCATATATTCCCATTTTTCTTTTTTGCACAATCAACCCTGTACGCAAAAAGATGTTTTTCATCATAAATAAAATAATCTAATTCTTGTACCAATGCCATTTCTTGTTCGTCAAACATTTGTATTGCCTTGGTACATTTGGCATATTCAAGACCCGTTGGGTCAAGTTTTGTGTCGCCGACGAACAATTGGCCATATTCTTTAAGTATTCTGAATGATTTGTTGCCATGTTTGCGTTGTCTACTTTTATCAAACACATCGTACACAGTACATGAATGATCACCATAATCAAAGTATTGCACGTTGCTTTTCTTTGTAAAAACATACCTTGTATCCGGAACACCATCCGCTATATCATATACTATCTTAATAGTGTTATCATCCATAGCAAAACTCCTGTTATAACCGCCGTCAACATATCAAAATAAAAATCATTGTCAACATATAAAAAATATTTGCATTTCGTCGATTCGGTGTTATAATCACGATGTTCTTAGAATTAAAATAATTTTAAGGGCGGGGCGCAAAACCCCGCCCTTAGTAAAAAAAAAGACAGATTACAAAGGAGAAAACGAATGTCTGTTGTTGCTATGCCGCGTCAAGATTTGCTGTTGGCCATCGATTCTTTGGCCAGCGAGAAACAAATCGATCGTGAAATGGTCTTTTCATCACTAGAGGCCGCAATTGCGAAAATCGCCAAACATAAATATGGTGAAGAATTTAACATTACTGCGAACATTGACCGCAAAAACGGTGCAATTCATGTAAAGCGGCTATTCGATGTTATCGAATCACCGGAATCTTTGGCCGAAGACCAAGAATACAATCCATTCACTATGTTGACCGTGGCCGAAGCAAAAAAATATAGTTCTAAACCGTCGGTTGGTGACGTTGTCGAAGACCCACTGCCCGAACCGGAATTTGGTCGTATGGCGTTCCAAACCGCACGTCAAATTATGACTGCACGTGTACGCGACGCAGAACGTGGGCACCAATTTGAAGAATTCAAAGATACTATTGGCGACATTGTAAATGGCGTTGTAAAACGTATCGAATTCGGAAATGTTTTTGTTGATATAAACGGCAAGGCCGAAGGTTATATCAAAAGTACCGAACTGATTCCCGGCGAACGGTTGGCGGTTGGCGACCGTGTGCGCGCACTGATTATGGATGTTATCCGTTCCAATACGGGCCCACAAATATTCCTGACCCGGACACATCCGATGTTTATGGAAAAACTGTTCACCCAAGAAGTTCCAGAAATTTACGAAGGTATCATCAAAATCAAATCTGTGGCACGTGCACCGGGTTCACATGCCAAGATTGCGGTTGAAACGGCCGACCCATCGATTGACGCGGTTGGTATGACCGTCGGTATCAAGGGTACACGTATCCAACCGGTTATAAACGAATGCCACGGTGAAAAGATTGACGTTATTTTGTATTCCGAAGACCCGGCGGTGTTCATCGTAAATTCTATGCAACCGGCCAAGGTCGCAAAAATCATCGTTGATGAAGATACACGCAAGGCAACAGTTGTTGTAACCGAAGATCAACAATCTTTGGCAATTGGACGTCGTGGGCAAAACGTACGTTTAGCTTCACAATTGACTGGATGGAATATCGATGTCGTGAACGAGGCCGAAGAACAAGAAAATCGTGCCAAAGAAATCAAAGAAAAAACCGAATTGTTTATCAGTGGTTTGGACGTTGATGAAATGATTGCGCACCTGTTGGTGTCCGAAGGATTCCGCAGTATTGAAGAAATCGCGTTTGTTGATGTCGCCGAATTGGAATCCATTGAAGGTTTCAATGCCGAATTGGCCACAGAATTACAAAACCGTGCCAAGGCATATTTGGACCGCATTGAAAATGAATATTTTAACCGTGGTCATGAACTTGGTATGTCTGACGATTTGTTGACATTCAGTTTTGTAAAACGCCCTATTCTGTTGAAACTTGGCGAGGCCGGAATCAAAACACTTAGTGATTTGGCGGATTTGGCATCAGACGAACTGATTGAAATTGTCGGTGAAGAAATGGTAAGTCCGCGTTTGGCCGACCGCATCATTATGAAATCGCGTGAGGTTGCATACGGTATAACACGTTCTGATTCTGATGAAGGCAACGACGAAACCACAACGAGAAATGCCGATATTACAGAATAAACATTAAAAACCAAAGGGTAAAATATGGCAACATTAACACTTGGAAAATCCGTGACACTGGACGCAGTCCAGAGCAAAAAGGGTGATTCTGTTTTTGTGGAACGCCGTCGTCGCGTTGTCGCCCCCGGCAGCAAGGAATTACGTGAAGAACCTACGACCCCAAGTGCGCCGCATAACCCGGCAGATGAAAAATTACGTGCGGTGTTGGCCGCGGCCCATGCCCGTGAAGAAGAACGCAAACGTCGCGAAGCCGAAGAGGCCGCGGCCCGCGCCGCGCGCGAGGCGGAAATTGCACGCGAAAATAAAGAGTATGAACAGGTCAAAGAACAACTGGCCGCGCGCGAAAACTCTTCATCGGCCGCCGAAGAAGATCCGGAACCTGTATCTGTTTCGCCGCACGCAAACAATCAAAAACGTATGTCTGCCCGTCGTAATAATGTTGATGACGATGCAGACGATGTGCGCACGCCCCGCAAAAACAACAAATTTGGTGGCGGACGCAAAGATTTCAACAAAACCGGAAAAATATCATTACAAGACATTGTGATGGGCGACGACGATGACGAAGATTCAATCGGCCTGCGCAATGCGAACCGTCGCCGGTCCGAGGCTTCGTTAAAGCGTTTCCGTGAAAAAGCGCGTGCGATGTTCAACGCGCCGCAAAAGGTTGCACACGAAGTGACATTGGGCGATACGATTGTTGTTAAAGACTTGGCCGCGGCAATGGCGGAAAAGGTCGGCAATGTCATTAAAAAGTTGATGGAAATGGGAATGATGGTTTCACAAAACCAATCTATTGACGCAGACACGGCGGAAATTATTGCCGGCGAATTTGGTGCAACGGTAAAACGGGTAGAGGTTAAACCGTATGCAGAAATATTAGAACGTGAACCAAATCCAGAAAATTTGAAACCACGCGCACCTGTTGTCACGGTTGTGGGACACGTTGACCATGGTAAGACTTCGCTGTTGGACGCTTTCCGTAATGCAAATGTTGTTGCGGGCGAAGCCGGCGGTATTACCCAACACATTTCTTCGTACGAAGTTAAAACAAAATCGGGTGCGGTTATTACATTTTTGGACACGCCCGGACACGAGACATTTACCGCAATGCGCGCACGTGGTGCCCAAATGGCGGACATCGTGGTTTTGGTTGTTGCGGCGAATGATTCTATTATGCCACAAACTATCGAGGCCATAAATCACATTCGTGCGGCCAAGGTTCCGTTTATTGTCGCGATAAACAAAATCGACCTGCCCGAGGCGAATCCGCAGCGGGTTAAAACCGACCTTTTGCAACAGGAAGTTCAGGTTGAAGAAATGGGCGGTGATGTTCAATGTGTCGAAATATCGGCCAAACAAAAAATCGGTCTGGATAAATTAGAAGATGCAATTTTATTACAGGCCGAAATGATGGATCTGCGTGCGGACCCGGATATGCCCGCCGTTGCAACGGTTGTAGAGGCCAAGATGGAACGTGGCCTGGGCGCGGTTGCAACCGTCATTATTCGCCAGGGTACGTTAAAGGTCGGCGATGTATTCGTTGTCGGCGAAACATTTGGTCGTGTACGCGGGCTTGTTATGTCGAACGGCGAACGCGTGAAATCTGTACATCCTGCGCAACCAGTGATGGTTTTGGGGTTGGATTCTGTGCCATTGGCCGGCGACCGTTTGAATGTTATGGAAACCGAAGCCCAATGTCGCGAAGTGGCCGCATGGCGCACCCAGCGTGCCCGCGACAAAGCGAATGCGGTTAAACGTTCTTCGTTGGAAGAATTGTTTGCGAAACAAAATACGGGCGACAGCAAATTGACTTTGCCGATTATTCTGCGCGCCGATGTCCAAGGCAGTGTAGAGGCAATAACCGATATGTTGCGCGATATAAAAACAGATAAGGCATCGGTTGAAATCCTGTCGTCGGGTGTTGGTCAAATCACCGAAGGCGATATTCGGTTGGCCACCGCGTCCGGTGCGGTTGTGATTGCATTTAACGTTCGTGCGGATTCTGCGGTGCGCGATATGGCGCGCAATGCGCACGTCGACATTCGTTATCACAGTGTCGTCTATCGCATCACCGACGAAATCAAAGAAATTTTGTCCGGTAAATTGGCACCAGAAAGAAAAGAAAACTTTATTGGCTATGCCGATGTTATCGCACTGTTCACGGTTGGCAAGGGCATACGCGTCGCCGGTTGCCGTATGAGCGAAGGCGTTATTAAGAAAGACGCCTTTGTGCGGTTGTTGCGCGACAATGTTGTTATATACGATGGGAAAATTGGTGAATTGCGCCGTGAAAAGAACGAAGTCAAAGAAGTTTCGGGCGGTGTCGAATTCGGTATGAGTTTTGATAAATACAACGACCTGAAAGAAGGCGACCGCGTCGAATGCTATGAAGTGCAAGAAGTAAAAGCACAGTTGTAGTGGTTAGTCCCGCATGCGCTTCGCTACGGCGAGGCAATGGTTAGTGAAACGGGCGCAGTGAATCGCGACGAAGCGTAAGCGAAGACGGATGCGCCCGTTTTTTTTATTGATTGCCGGTTGGCAGGTAGACATTTTGCAACGGGCCCGCAACAAATTCGCCATCCCCAGCATTAGTAAAGAATGTTCCCGACACCAAATCATACAGTCCCAATTCACCATCGCTGTTGCGGCGCGCAGGGATACCGTTGAATAAATTGTTACCATTGGTACCGACCAGTTTAATATACCAAACTTTTCCTTTAAAACGTCTATTTTGACAAATTGCACCATTCGGAGTTTTAGTACCCATAATTACTACCTTTCCACTAAAAAGATTTCTACTACCACCATTTGTTGGCACATTATTTACATACCCCGCCCAATCATTATTCTCGTCGACATAAATATCAAAATTCGCCATAACAGTTGGCAGGATTCCCGTACCCCAATACCACTCTCTTATACCACCTTGCGAACCCCAATATGCAGTTCCAAAAAAACCAGTATATGTACAAGAAGAATTTGTAGTTCCCCCAAGAACAGACAGATTATAACTGCCACCAGCACCAATATCTTGTTGAGCTTTGCCAACAAATCTGGTTACCGAGTTCCAATTTATATTTGTATCGATATACTGTGTTCCGGTACTTTCAATGTATTCCAATGCGGTGTACACATTTGGTAAAATTGGTTGCGGTTGCGAGTTTTTAATTTGTACTAACAGACATTCATCATTCGGGTCATCGTTTTTCCATGCAATGCAAACAAATTCTGCAGCGATTGCGTTTTGAATTGCGATATTTGCGGTGGACGCGGTGACCAGTGCATCTGCTTGTGCAACATAATCGCCGTTCGGATTATAAATTGGTTTTTGCCCAATACCATCGGTTTGCGTGGAATCAAACGTCATCACACCCGCACCGGTTGTGGTAAGTGTGTCTTGTTTTGCGCCCAACCCTGCATCAACATATTCCCGCGATGTCACCGATTCTTCATTCGCCGCAAATGCGCCGAACGTACACGCCATACAAATCGCAAATATAACTTTTTTCATTTTTCTTCCTTTTTACTAACCCTTGCCTCGCCGTAGCCCAAAGGGCGCAGGCGGGACTAACACTAGCCACAGACCACTACTGCATTATGAACAAAAACGTACCTTTTTGTTCGTTTTGAAAACCGTAAAAATGCACAATAAAAAATCCCAGAAATCCGGGATTTTTATCTTTTGAAAAAATGTAAAAAAAGGTGGACATAAAGGTACCTTTTTGTTCGCCCGTGTACACTGCAGGAAACGGTGCGTTGCGCCGTTTTCTATAAATTACTTACAGTGACATTATTCACTAATTTTACCGTTTTCGGCGGATATCTTTTGGGAACCGATTATTATCATTTTATCTTGATATTTTGGTGCACGTGTATCATCAACCAATGTGCGCCAATAAATCGCACCGTCGGTCAACCGCACCGCGTTCAAATATTTGTCTGTATCCAATACATAGGCGGTATCATCCGCAATAATAAAATTGGTCGCAACACCAATATCGGCGCACCATTTTGCGACACCGGTTTTATCAGATATACGGCAGAACGCGTTCCCCATTCCACCAACATAGACCGCATCACCACAAATATGGGCCGGCACGATAATATCAACCATGGATGCACCGCCGGTCATATTACTTGGTCGATAAATATCCGCCACCCACGCAATTTGACGCGTTTTCGGATTTAACTTTACCAATTCACCCGTGGACAATCCCGCATATACGAATCCATTGTGGCAAACAGGCGTGCGTGTACCCGAAACACTGTTGTTTGTTGCGAATCCTGAAAATATTTTTCTGTCGCCATTCCATATAGTGTTGTCATTTTTTTGGACATACGGGCAATCATTTGTTGCCGAATCCGTAATATTTTCGGGCACGTTGGGTACTTCGGTGTTTAGTACATGCAAATCGGTACCCATGAAAACATCACTGCGCACACCCGGCAAAATCGGGTCGTGTTTATCGCATGCCGCAACCATTCCGACCAGTCCGATTAAAATCCATAATTTGCGCATTGACGTTTTTCCCTTATCTTAAACTTTCTGCATCAGACCGAATCACCGCCGGCGTTTCCGAATCACCCAAGATTTTATCCAACCATTTATTTCCGTTCGCGCGATCGCCGGTCGCGATATACTTTTGCGCCACGGTCAGCATCGCAGTATAATAGAATGGTGATTTCTTTGTATTTAACGAGGCCAGATATTTTTCTAAATCCGGCGCACTCATTTCATCGCCACGAATTCCGACAATGTGCATACGCGCCAAATCACGAAATTCGCGCGTTTTACCATTCATGACCAAATCGTCCAACTTTTTCACATCGTTATCCAACAGATATGCGTTGAACATCGCCAAATCGGCGGTTGCCCCAGAAGTATTTTTTGCAATTCCAACAAGTGCATTTACATCGGCGTTTTCGATTGCAACCTCGTAATTTTCGGCGACCGCCACACGTGCCGCATAGTGCGCACGAATTCCAATTTGGATTCCGGTTACGATTATCATAATACCCAACGCCGCCGCAAGAATATATTTACCATATTTTTTCAAAAACTGTTGAGTTTTTTCATTATTCACATCTTCCCACACTTCGCGATACAGCGCGTCTTGGGCGTGTTCCTGCATAGTTTTTTGTGGTGCGCGGGCCTTTTTATTTCTTTCCAACATATTTGCCATTATAAAACTCCTTCGTGTTTGGCATCTTGATAATTTCTTTTTTATTGCTATACTATAAACATAATGAAGAAACAAATCAAGAACGCATTAGTACCAAAATCCACAACCGGAATCGCACTGCCGACGTATGGCGAGGACGGTGGTTTGGCCGGCTATATTCGCACTATTTCTCAATTTCCGATACTTTCGGCCGAACAAGAATATGAATATGCATCAAAATGGGTAAAAAACAAAGATAACGATGCCGCCGAAAAATTACTAGTCAGTCATTTGCGGTTGGTTGTATCGGTGGCATATGATTTCAAAAACTATGGTATTCCGGTCCAAGAATTGGTGGCCAGTGGGAATATGGGCCTTATGCAGGCATTACAAAAATTCGACCCAGAACGTGGTTTTCGGTTTTCGACATATGCTATGTTTTGGATTCGGGCCGAGATATATGAAACTATTTTGAATAACTGGTCTGTTGTTAAAATCGGCACATCCGCAAATCAGAAACGTGTGTTCTTTAACCTGGCGCGTGCAAAAAGGGCGTTGGGAATTATGGATGGGAACCTGTCCGATGCCCAGGCAGAAAAGATTGCAGAATACCTTAGTGTACCGGCCGAGGATGTGAAAAAAATGTCTACACGAATTGTTGCGCGTGATTTATCATTGAATGCGCCGGCACGCAGTACGGAACAAGACGGCGCAGATATGTTATCAAATATGGCCGACAGTGGCGCCAGCATCATTGATAATGTTGAACGACACGAAATGATGGTGCGTGGTGGTGCGTTGTTAAAGAAGCACTTGGCCGAATTGCCAGAGCGCGACCGTGAAATATTGACCGCACGACGGCTAACCGAACCGGCGGCAACGTTGGAAATGTTGGCAAAAAAATACAATATATCACGCGAACGTGTGCGCCAAATTGAAGAACGTGCATATAATAAACTGCGCGATGCGATATTAAACGAAACAAATGGAAATAAAAATGCGGAATAAGGTTATAACATTGGCGTTTGCAATGATGATTGCGCCAACGTTTGCGGATGCGTTGTCTTATAAAACAGGTGGTTTTAATTTCGGCCTTACGGGGTATGGAATGGCGGGAATATTGGAACCAAATTTTGAAAAGCCCGATTTTATCGATGATTTTCGCGTCCGGGCCCAGGCAACGTATGAAGGAATGTCGGACCATATAATTGGAGCCGCATTTATGGTTGATGAAATCGCGGTTGATGAAGATAAATGGTGGCACGAAGCATTTGCTTTTTGGCAATGGCGCGGTGTTGGACGTATCGAATTTGGATTGACCGATTCGGTCGCACATAAATTGGGACTTGGGTTGCCGGATGTTGGTGGACTGCGCGTGAATGATGACTCGCTGGTTTATCGTAAAATGGGAATGCGTGGTTCGGTAATTGCAAATCCGGAAATTACAATCGGATCAGAGGCACTGCGTTTAAATATCGTTTCTGCAACAAGTCCGCGGGCGCAATATGGGATTTCAGTGTCGGGGATTACGGGTGATTATGATTACGGTGTAGATGTAGGGGCAAAAATAAAATTATCGAACGGAAAAACAAAGTATGCGTTATCATTGGGCGCGTCTTTTATTGACCATCCCGAAGATTATGCAACCGATACTTTCACACCAAAAATTACGGCGGATTATCGGGCCCAGGCTGCATTGGGTTTGAATATTCAATATAACAGTTTCATATTCGCAATAAACACGCGCGCAATTTATGACGAAAATCCGGTTGATTTAGCAACCGATGGTATTATGGCCGGTACCGGGGTCAGTTATGATATTTTGAATTATTCTCTGTCATTATCATATATGTTTTCTGAAACCGGAATATGGCACAGTGAATATGAAAACAATGCAAATCATACCGTGGTCGCGTCTTTTCGGTATAAATACAGCAAGTATGTTGATGGTTGGGCATCGATTGGTATGACACGTGATGACCCGTTTGTCGCCGCTGGATTACGTTTGACGTTTTAAGTTATATATAAACTTATTTTTTTACATCCCCTTTTGTGTTATAATATGCATTGCGAGAGAGAATCATAAATAAAAAAGAAACTGTTAAAAAAGCAATACAGCATGTTAAAGGTCGTAAAAAGAAATCACCACGTGAATTTCTTTTGGAACTTCAATCACATCTTACTGAAATATTGAAAGAGATAAAGACAGCCATTGAAAATTCTGAAGGGTGGCACGATGGAATGGCCATTGAATCAGTCCAGCGTCAAATTGAAGAGGCACGTTGGAATCATTAAAAAACGCCCTTTGGGGCGTTTTTTTTTGAAACTCGCAAAACTAATTTAACGATTCCAAAAGTTTCTGTAATCTGTCGGCGGTGTCGGAATCATTCAATGATGTCGCAATTGCGTATGCCGATTCCATATCGGTTTTCGCCGCAACAGTATTCCCGATATTCAGATTCAATGCCGCAGACTTTTCAAAATATGTCATCGCACGCATAGACAGGTCTTCTTTCTGCTCAATTGTTGTCATGCCCTGAATCTGTTCGGAAATTACGCGAATCGCCGAACTGTAATCTTCTATGGCCTTGCCGTATTCACCAAGTGCGGTGTACGCTTCGGCGCGGTCGGCATATACGGTTGGACTTACCGTGCCTTCGGGACGTGCTAATGAATTAGTATAATCTGCGATTGCACCTTCCCAATTCTTTGCCCACAAATTTAACTGACCACGTTTCGCATACAAATCACGCAGTTGCAAAATATCGTTGGGTTTCGCCGCGTATGTTGCCAATGCATTGTTGATATCATTCATTGCATCGTTAAAACTTTCCAACCGAGTATTCAACAAAGCACGGTCATAATATGCAATGGAATTTTGTGCATCTTTTTCTATTGCCATATTGAAATCGTCCATCGCCGCACGATAATCGCCGGATTGCATATAGGCTTCGCCACGCAGGATGTATGCATCAACCATATTTTCATCGGCCATAATTGCGGCATTCAAATCCGCCAAAGCACTGTCCAGATTGCCGGCCAAGATTTCACTTTTGCCATGTGCGTAATAATCGGCTGCACCTTTTAATGTTTCTTCTACCTGGACCGAAGTGTTTGCATTCGCCAAAACCTTTTTGGCATCGGCCCCAACATGTGCACGTCCCAAAATATAGAACGTTGCCGCAATAAAGAACAAAATGATAAACCAATAAACATATATCGACATTGACCACGAAGATGCATTCGTTGGACGTGCCGTTGTTTTAATCTTAACTCCACGCGCAGCGGTTGTTTTTGTTTGCACTTTCTTTGATGTTTTTTTCTTCATGTAAAAACTCCCTTCCTGTTTATGTTTCGATTATAGAGAAGTTTTTACTAGTACGTCAATTGTTTTTTCATCCAATTCGATAATTTTTCCCGACGGAATACTTTTTATGCTGACCGGGCCGTACATAACACGGTGCAAAGTACGCACCGGCAACCCACATGCCTTTAACACAATGCGGATTTCATTCTTTTTACCTTCGGTGATTGTAATACGCAAACGACGGTCACGCATTATTTCAATTTGCATTGGTTGATATTTTATTCCGTCCACCGTCATACCACGACGTGCCCTGTCCAATCGCGACATATTATTTCCAATAACATCCGCAAGATATACACGTGGAACCTTGGACGATGGCTGGGTCAATTTCCGCGCAAGCAATCCATCGTTCGTCATCAACAAAAGTCCCGTTGTTTTATAATCCAATCGTCCAACATAGCGCAGGTTTCGATATTCGGGTGGCAATATGTCATAGATGGTATTCCGTCCATGTGGATCGCGTGTTGTTGTCATTGTATCGATTGGTTTGTGGAACGCAAACACACGGGTTTTTTCACGCCTTTCTACGGCACGACCGTTTATTGTGACCGTATCGGTTTCTTCAACAAAATGCACCGGTGTTTTTACAACTTCTCCGTTCACCGCAACAACACCGGCGGCAATCAACGCTTCGGCGCCACGGCGCGACGTCACACCCGAATCGGCAATAAATTTTGCAATTCTTATTTTCATTTTCTTATTTTCTCCAATGCGATAATTGCGGCGACTTCGGCACGCAATATTGTTTTTCCCAATGACACAGGTACCGCGTGCGCCGCATCCAATGCCGCAAATTCCGAATCAGAAAAACCACCTTCGGGTCCAACAAGAATCCGTGTAGTGTGTGGAGAAATTTTATTTTCGTGCACAACATCGCCATATGCAAATCTTTCGTCTGCAAAATACATGTCCGACAAATCCAAATCCATAAATTTAATCGGTGACAATATTTCGGGCACACTGTTGCGATTTGATTGTTCAGCGGCCTCGGTCGCGATTTTGTGCATACGTTCCCAATTTATGTGTCCTGCGACCGTACGTTCGGTTATAACCGGGTGCAAACGTCGCACCCCCATTTGCGTCGCCATATTTATCAAATCGTCGGTGCGTTTTATCGCTGCAAAATAAAGTTCTACATCATACGTCGGGTCATTATGCGGTGTTTTATCACCGATAACAATTGTTTTACCGTCATCCGAAAGTTGCGCAGCAAATTCATTTCCACCACCGAATGCCAAAAAAGACCGGGTACGCATAACACGCGTCAGATAGTGTGCAACATCACGTGCCACGGGCAACACATCGCCCGAGTTCACTTTATCACCGACAAAAATTCTTGGAATGTTTTTCATAAAAATCCATTTCCGTGCTTTATAAATTACCTTTTTTATGATACAATGATAACACAATGGCGGACAAGTTCAAGATTTTATCTGCGGGCAAAGACAGCAAGGGTTTGAATATTTTCAAATCCAGTGCGTATAAAGAATGGGAACAAACCCCAATGGCCCAGACTTTTTGGGCTATACGTTGGGCGGTTATCGTATGGATAATATGCGCATTGGTCTTTTGTGCATCGTTCATTTTCGAACACATATGGCGGTATGGTTGGTCGCCGGCGACGGTTGATTGGATAAAAATATACCTTTCACATATGGTTTCGACCGCCGGATTGTCCGTGATTGCCGAAGTTCCATATTGGTTGGTGCGTTGTGTTATGCACCCGGATTTTGCGTGTATTGTCCCGTTCTTTCCGATTATTGCGTTTTTCTTGCTGAATGACGATACGTTAAAGAAAGAATTTAATCCAAACGGTAAAGACGAATTCGACAAAAAGTCTGGGCGTGAAGCGAATGAAAAAGACGTCAAAGAAATGGGTCTGTTCGATGGTTTTATGATGCTGCTTGGGTATTTCAAAAAGAAACCGTTAAAATTGCCAAAGACAACGTCTGTTTTGTGTTTGGCGCCCCCCGGAACCGGTAAAACCCAAGGTATCGTGTTGCCGACTATTTTCGAATGTCCGGGCATTTCGATGATTATAAACGACCCCAAACCTGAAATTGACCAATATTCCAGTGGATATCGTTCGGAAAAGGTTGGACCGGTGTTCATTATGAATTGGGCGGGTCAAGATGAACCAGAAAAAGGCATTTATTATCCGTCGTGGAATCCGCTGTCGCCGGGGCATATACCGTTCGCAACCGAACAGCGCGAATTGTATGTTGACTATATCTGTGATGTGTTGGTACCCGATGCCGTGGGCAGCAGTGCCGACCCCCACTGGACCCAGGCCGGTCGTGCGGGCCTTGCCGGATTTGTGCAATTCATCGTATCAAAAATAGAGCGCGCTAAGGCCGATGACTATTTCTATGCACGCCTGCAATCCGGAACATTCGATTCTGAAGATGCGGCGGTTTTGTCCGATTATTATTTTTCAATGGCGACCGACCCAAATGCGTACGCGGCAATGGGGATGTTAAAAAAGGGCGAATTGAATGCAACCAACTATGTTCACATTGGAACGTGGGCGAATATACCCGAAGTATGGTTGGGTAAAGAGGCATCTTTTTCCATGATGCTTGATTGGATTACCGAGGCACAAATTGCCGTTGCACAAAACCTAGCCGAACGTCAAAAGCAAGGCGACCAAACCGTTATGATGGCCGACCCAATGAAAGATTGGTTAGAAGGCGCGGTGAATGAGTGTCGTTCGTTTGCATATTCTAATCGCGCAGTGGCAGAATTGACCAAATTGGCCAACACACCGTCAACTGAACGCGGGTCCATTCTTTCAACAATTCTGACGGGACTTGCCATATTCCGCAACGCCGCGGTGCGTAATCGAACAAGTCATTCGGATTTCCACTTTTCCGATATGCGCGGAATGATTGACCCGCGTGATGGCAAAATGAAGCCGGTTACGGTATATCTGTCGGTAAATATGGTCGATGCCAAGGCGTTAACACCCATTACGTCAATGTTTGTTGAAACTATGTCGAACTTCTTGCTTGCCAATCCGCCGGACGCGGTCGGCCGCAGTGGCGAAAAGATGGGACCGTATCCGGTATTATTCTTGCTTGATGAAATGCCGAAAATGCAAAAGATGCAGGCTGTTATTCAGGGGCCCGATGTCGGTCGTAGTCAAAAAATATCTTACCTGTTCATTGGTCAAGATATTCACCAGATTCAGGAAAAATATGGTGCCGATGCCGCGGCCACGGTTATGACAACCACTTCGGCCAAGGTTATATTCCGCCAAAATGACTTTGATACCGCGAAACGTTTTGCTGATTTGATGCCGATAAAAATAACAACCGAAAAGAAAAAGGTCAAAGGCCCAGACGGCAAAGAAACCGAAACAAAAGAAAAGAAAGAAGAACCGGTATTTAGCGCATTTGATTTGATGAAGTTAAAAACAACGGTCAACGGCAAACCGGCCGAAGCGGTCGTTATTTACGAAGGATACAACCATCGTCCGATCAAGGCGGAATTGCGAATGGCGTTCAGCGACCCGAAATTTGCTTCTTATATCAAAATGGGACGGTCGTCGCCGTTGCCAGAGTTCCTTATACCGTTGCATCACGCGATTTTGGAATATGCCGGTACGCCACGTTATTACAACCCGCAAACAAACGAATTAAAAGAATTGCAACCGGTTCACATATAATGGATTTCTTTCCGATTTTATATACCCCGCATTGGGGGTATATTTTTTATATGGCGAATAACAATTATTCTTTTTGGGGATGCGCAGTTTTGGGTATGCACGATGCAATAGTTTCAACAACCGGATTGGTTGTTGGGTTGGTCTTTGCGGCGGCGGGCAGGTACGCAATTTTGCTGACCGCCATTATCGCATCGGTGGCGGCGGGATTGTCGATGACGGCTTCGGAATACTTGGCGGTGCGGGCCGGCGGAAACGCACGTACGGCGATGCGTTGTGGAATTGCCACCGGCGCGGCATATTTATTCACTGCGGGTATGTTGGTTGTGCCGTTTTTGTTTATAACAAATACATTTGTCGCGTTGGCAATGACGTATATTACCGCGGTGTCGGTGATATTCTTTTTCAATTTTGTAAAATCACACATATGCCACGAAAGATTTTGGCCACGATTTGTCGAGATGATTTCCATCTGTGCGATTGTGACATTTGCCGCATTTATTATCGGTGAATGCGCAAAATTATTCTTTGGCGTTGAAATATAATACGGGGCATTTTTACCCTTGACCCGTTTCAGAGATTTTTGTTAGACTAACTTTGTTGGTGGGTGTTCCGCCGATGGGGTGTCAAGGCCCGTTTGAGTTGCGTCCATGTTTGGACGAAAAGTACTCCAACCAAAAGGGTTGGAGGGCTGTGAATAATATCGGACTTGTCCGATAAAATAAACACACAATTCCAACTCAAATTGTCTTGAACCTCCAACCACCTTGAAGCAATTCGGTGGTCTTCATTTTAGTGTTAGTGGTTAGTGTTAGTTGTTAGTGAAAAGAGGAAAGGAAAATGAAAAAATATGTATTACTGATTTCATTATTTGCGTCAACTGCCTATGCGGATACGGCGTATCAGCAAAAGGTACCAAGCGAATCGGAAAATGATATTTTAACATCGCAAGAATATGTGAATGACCGCGTGGGACGTAGCCAGGATTTAATTCAACCATTACCCCTTGGTACAACGGTGGATAAAATTGTAACCGCGCCATTGACCGTTGGTGGCACACCGGGTGCGCGTGATATTGTAACGGATTTAACAACCGGTGCATCGGACGGAGTACCGACATCCGGTGCGGTGTATAATGCAAAAGAAATAAAAAATAATAAGATAGCCTCACTTAACAATCAAAATGTTGTTACATACACCGGAACCGCAGATAATGGAATTTATAGTGGTCGCGGCAGACTTACCACCACACCAATATATAGTAAAGAAATGAACACGTATCAAAACGGACTTGTGCGCGCATCAACGCTGAATGAAGCCGTGCAATATGCGATTGATCATGAACTAACACGAAACGATTCCGACCCCCAGGGTACATTGTGGGACGTAACGGCCCTGACCATGCCCGCACCATTGCCCGTAACGGCAAACCTGCCCGCACATATTGGAATGGTATCAAGTTGTTATAAACCGCTTATGCCAAATGAAGCCAATCCAGGTAACAGAGGTGCTTGCACCGAAACGCGTTGGGGACCAAATACCGCTGTGCCTAATGAATATTCGCATGCGGGTGATTGGGGGGCGGTGTTTGATTACGAAACCGGTATTGCGTCCGATGGCGTGGTATGCACCGGCGCAAACAGTGCAAATTGCACCAAAGAAATCCGTGGTATTAGTGCATGTATATCGGAACGTCCGGCTGGACACTATACTGGGAGTCCGGCACCATCTTCGTTATGGGCAACATTGGACGCGTCATACAATGATCATAAAAATGGCGAACCATTGTCATCGGATGCCATATATTGTTATTGCAAATTAACGGCACCCACGGTTTCTGGCACATCAGGGACCGCATCTCGGTGGGTATATTATAGTGATTATGCAAATTGTGCAACTGTATGTGCGGCGCGATGCAGAGAATCGATGCAAACAGACACCCAATCCAGAAAAATCGGATTATTTGGGGCGTATTAAGAACAAAAAACGCGGGACACGTGTCCCGCATTTTTTATTATCATTACATTAAAACTGGGGGTCGGTGTCCATTATTGCGGAAAAGTTTGCCATCGCAACACGCCGGCCATTCACGAATGCGGTGCCGCTGAATTTATGCAGTTTCATTTTGGATCCAACTTCTTCGATATGCAATTCCAATGTGTCGCCCGGCACAACCATATGTGTAAACTTCGCATTTTCAATGGAAACAAAGTATCCCAGTGTCCGGCCACCATTATTACCGCATGCGTTCAAAATCGCAAAGCACGCGGTTTGCGCCATCGCCTCTACTATCAACACACCGGGCATAATAGATTTCGCCGGGAAATGCCCCGCGCACCAAAATTCATTATCACGAACGTGCTTTATACCAACCGCGGTTGTTGCGGTAAATTCACGAATTTCATCAATCAACCGCATGTCTCCACGATGTGGAATTACAGATTCTATTCCATGTGCATCAACCATTTTTGTTCCCCTATCTAATCTTGTTTCATATGTTTTTTAACCCACGCATAGTGACGCAGGAATTCCGTACCCGGCATCGCGGGGTACCCCAAATGACGTTCGCCGTCCGGCACGTTACGAAATACACCACTGTTTGCGCCAATTTCGGCATCGTTTCCGATTTTTACACCGTTTGCAACACCAACGTGCCCCGCCAGTAAAGACCGGTCACCAACCGTGCACCCACCGGCAATTCCAACACCGGCCGCCAAGAAACATTCGCGTCCAATCACGACGCCGTGTGCAATTTGGCACAGGTTGTCAATCTTGGTCCCGTCGCCCACCATTGTATCAGTCAATGCCCCCCGGTCGATACAGGAATTTGCCCCCACCGACACACGGTCACCCAACACAACGCGTCCAACGTGCGGAATAAAGACGTTATGACCGTCCTGGCGCGTATAACCAAATCCGTCTTTACCAATAGACGCACCGTTGTGAATCACGCATTCTGAACCAATTGTGGCGTTTTCTATGTGTGCACCCGAATGCACAACCGTGCCGCGGCCAATTGTCACATTGCGCCCGATATAGGCATTTGGATATATCTTTACATCACTTTCGATAACCGCACCGCGTTCAATTGTTGCAAATTGCCCGACATAGGTACTGCGCCGATTGCGAAAGAACACGCCACGTTCAATGTGCGCATCGCCCGATATGCCGCGCCGTGGCGGTTCGCGATAGATTTCACCCAAAACCTTTACGATTTCGCCACGCGGACTTGCACATACCAGTAATGTCGCACCATGTGGTGCGTGTTCGACCATTTCCGGTTGCACCAAAATCACCGACGCGCGAGTATTTTCCAACACCGCAACCGGCAAGATTTTGAATGCATTGCTGTTCTGTTCTGTGGAATAGAACGCAACATCCCCCGGGCGCGCATCCGCGATTGGGGCGATACCGCTAACCACAGTGTCCGCGTTTCCACGTAATTCTAAACCGAATTTTTCGGCCAATTCTCCGGCGGTAATTTTTACTGTCCGGCCCGCCAACCAAGATTTTAAAATTCTTAACATAACGGGTATTATAACGGAAATTTTATGAAAAGAAAGAGAAAATAGCGTTAATGATTAGTTCGTTACGACCGCGGCGCGCCGCGATGGGTGTGGACGCAATAAACACTGATGCCGATTATTTTTCCCATATTTCGTGCAAGTTCGGGTTAAATATTTCTTTTACATATTTATTGGTCTGTGCGCGCTTTTCACGGCGGACGCGCTCGCCACACTCGTTACGCGCGGCGTTAAATATTTCACCTTTGTCCGCGGCGGACATATCATCCAATTCGCCGTTTGCATCGGCAACACTAAATTTATCTGCGTTTTTCAAATCCATTGTCATAGTATAAACTGCGTCCGCGGTGGTCAGACGATATTGTTTAAAATTTGGTTTGAAAGCAGACATTTCCAGTTTGTTTTTCGGGTCGTTTATCAACGCAATTATTTCTTGTTTTGTTATCATAATTTATCTCCATATTAAATTTCGCACGCATTATAATACAAAAAACAGAAAAAATCCACTGTTTATGATATATTTGCCCGCCTGCGTGCCAAAGGCATAAATACCGCGTTATAAAAACGAACTTTGCTACGGCGCGGCACTCAAAAATCTTAAATGCGCACTTTATTGTGCGCATTAACAATTTTTGGTGGGTGTTAAGGGACTTGAACCCCTGACCCTCTGCGTGTAAAGCAGATGCTCTAGCCAACTGAGCTAAACACCCAAAGCGTTTGTCATCATAATTTATATTTTTATGATTGTCCAGTTTTTTATCGCGGCAGTGGCATTCCGGCCGTTGCGTCCGCCATAACATCGTCTATTAGTTTGTCGGCCTTGGACTTCGCATCGCGCATCGCCGACAATACTGCAGATTCCACCGCAGATACGCCATTCGACAAAACATTCGGGTTTATCGTCACCGATACAATATCATACTTGCCCGTCATATCGATAATGCATGTTCCGCCCGCCGCCAAGCCTTTGACGTGCATATCGGCCAATTTATCTTGGGCCGCGGCAACTTTGGATTGTAATTCGCTGGCCTGGGCCATCAATGCTTCCATATCCATCATAATATATTCCTTTTTTGTTTTAAAATTGTCCGGCCGAATTGGCCGGACATATTATACCAAGTTTATTCGGTCTTTTCCGGTTCGGATTCCGAATTTTCTGAATCATCCGCCGTCGGCATTTCTTGGCCGGTTTTTTGGTCAATGCCAACCATCGACAGACGTGTTTTACCGCGTTTATCAATACCCAAATAACGAACGTACACCGGGTCCCCTTCGGCCAGGTTCACATCGGTTATTTTCTTGATATGTTTGCCGGTAATGTCGGAAATATGAACCATAGATTCAAACCCATTCATAATGCGCACGAACAGCCCGAAATCTTTGATTCCCGTCACAACGCCCGGATAGATTTGGCCAACCTCGGGTTCGGCGACAATTTCTTTGATGCGTTTGATTGCGATATCGGCCGCATCTTTATTGAACGCCAAGATTTTGACCGTACCATCGTCGTCTAAATCGATTGTCGTATCGGTTTCACGGGTCAATGCCTGGATAACGACGCCGCCCTTACCAATAACATCACGAATCTTTTCAGGGTTGATTGTCATGGTATAAACCTGGGGCGCATATTCAGACACGTGGTCACGCGGTTTATCTATTGCAGATGTAATCTTGCCCAAAATATGCATACGACCATCCTTTGCCTGGGCCAGTGCGCGTTCCATAATTTCGAACGTAATGGATGTGATTTTAATATCCATTTGCAACGCGGTAATACCACGGTCGGTACCAGTTACCTTAAAATCCATATCGCCAAGGTGGTCTTCGTCACCCAAAATGTCGGTTAAAATTGCGTAATCGTCACCTTCTTTGATAAGGCCCATCGCAATTCCCGCAACCGGACGCTTCATCGGGACACCACCGTCCATCAACGCCAATGTGGCACCGCACGTTGTCGCCATAGACGAAGAACCATTGGATTCCAAAATATCCGAACAAATGCGAATCACATAATCGAATTCTTTGCGTGATGGCATCATTGGGTGAACCGCACGCCACGCCAAATTACCATGTCCAATTTCACGACGACCCGGCGCACGCAGACCCTTGGCTTCCCCAACGGAATATCCCGGGAAATTATAATTCAGCATAAATTCACGTTCTTCACTGCCGTTCAATGTTTCCAATGGCAACGCATCTTTGCCACCACCCAAGGTCAGCGACACCAACGCCTGGGTTTCACCACGCGTAAACAGCGCAGACCCGTGCGCACGCGGCAAAACACCCAATTCTATTTCGATTGGACGAACGGTCTTGGTATCACGTCCGTCAATACGTGGCCGGCCCGCCAAGATGTTCGAACGCATAATACGGGCAGTGATATTTTCCACAATTTCGTCTGCCGCCGATTCCAACGTAGATGTCGCAACCGTTGTATCCGGGAACATTTCGGGAATCAAAGCCTTGGCCGATGCGTGAATTTCACCCAACGTTTCCAAACGTTTTAATTTTTCTTTGATACCAAGCGCATTTTCAATATCGCCCGCAAATTGTTCAAAACGTTTTTCCATTTCGACATATTCCGGAGTCTTTTCCGGCACCGCCCAGCGTTCTTTGCCGGCAAGTTTAACCAAATCATTTATTGCGTTTATCACAACCTGTTGTGCGTCAAATCCGAATTTAACACCACCAAGTGTTGTGGCTTCGTCCAATTCGCCAATTTCTGATTCAACCATCAACACACCGTCTTTTGTTGCCGCAACGACCAAATCCATTTCAGAATCTTCCACTGCGCGTGCAGACGGATTTAAAATATATTTTCCATCGCGATACCCAACACGTGCCGCCCCGATTGGTCCTTCGAATGGAACACCGGACAACGCCAATGCCGCACTGGACGCAATCATTGCCAAAATATCAGGCTGATTCTTGCGGTCATACGAAAAGACCTGGGCAATAACCTGGACTTTGTTTTTGAATGTTTCTGGGAATAATGGACGTATTGGCCGGTCAATCAGACGCGCAATCAGGGTTTCATTCAAACTGGATTTACCCTCGCGACGGTCGCGCGAACCCGGAATACGACCCGCAGACGCAAATTTTTCTTGGTAATCAACGGTCAGTGGAAAGAAATCTTGCCCTTCGACCGCGGTTTTTTCCGCACACACAGTCGCCAAGACCATCGTTCCGCCCATTGTCACCAAAACCGAACCATTTGCCTGCTTTGCCATACGGCCGGTTTCCAAACGTAATTTTTCATGGCCATAGTCAATTTCGACCACAACCGGATTATTCAGGTGTTTTTCCGCACCATTATTTGAACCAACTGACATAATTTTCCTCCGTTCTATTGGTTTTTATTTACTTGTTTTACCGCGAAGAAAAATCATTCGTTATTGCATTCTGAATCACGACATAAAATGCAAAAATGAACAATTCTTTCTTCGCCGGTCACGATTATACGAAATTTTTATGCATTTGCAAATATTTTATAGGGGCGGCCCAAAAACGCGCCGCCCCCAAATAGAAAAAACATACAACCCTTACTTACGAATACCCAATTTTTTAATCAGTTCTTCGTATCCTGATTCATCATGTTTCTTGATATAGGCCAACAATTTTTTACGTTGATTGACCATTTTTTGCAATCCATGACGTGAATGCAAATCTTTGTGATTTTTCTTCATGTGTTCGGTCAGATTACGAATACGTTCGGTTAAAACCGCAACCTGAGATTCCACGGAACCACCATTGTCGTGTTCACTAACCTTGAACGCGTTGATGATTTCGGTCTTTTTTTCTTTGGTTATGGACATTGTATTTTCCTTTTTTGTTAAATTGTTCTTGTTGGACGCAACATGCCATTCGCAACAGTACCAATTCCGATGAAGAAACCGTCACTGTACACACGTCGAATACCATCCGCATCCGCGACACGAACGAACCCGCCATTCCGATAAAGTCTGACAAATCCGCCGTCAAGATTCAGAACCGGAATGCCCCCCAGTCCAGAATCCACCGATGCTAAGTATTTACCTGCATCGCCACCATTATTAACCAGATTTTCCAAGAAATCAAGTGTGACCGCATCTTTTATTGTAAAACCACTGGTTTGTGTACGACGAATGGCAGACACTGTCGCAACCGTATTCATCGCGTATGCCATATCGCGCGCGACACTGCGCACGTATGTGCCGGGACTGCACCGCATACAGAAATTCCAAACATTTTCGTCCGCCCCAACCAATTCCAATGAATATATTTCAACTGTACGTGCCGGAATATCGACCGTTTCACCCGCCCGCGCCAATTCATACGCCCGATGTCCCGCAATGTGAACCGCACTGAATAACGGCGGAATCTGTGATATTCTTCCAATAAACTTCGGTAAAATTTCGCGAACCATTGTTTCGGTTGGAATAACGTCTGAGCGGCGGGTTTCGGTGCCCGTAATGTCCAAAGTATCGGTTTCAAAACCAAATACCACAGAAAATAAATATTCTTTGGTTCGGTCACAGAATTCTTCGATAAAAGGCACCATTTTTGTTGCGTTTCCAATTGCAATCGGCAATACGCCCGATGCCATCGGGTCCAATGTGCCGATATGCCCGTTCTTTTTTGTACCAAACAATTTTGCGGCGCGCATCGCTGCGGCCTTGGAAAAGACACCCGATGTTTTATCAAGAATAATCCATCCGTCCATTACTTTTCCCCCGTACCAAATAAAGATAATTGTGGCGAAACCGATGTCGGCACATCCGAACGACGTGGTCGTGGTTGCGCCTTTGGCCCCGTTGTTTCCAACGCACTTAGCACCGATTCAGCACGCGCAACAACCGATTCCGGCATTCCCGCCATTTTTGCCACGTGAATTCCATAAGAACGATTTGCAACACCGGCAACAATTTTATGCAGGAATATAATCTCGTTATTATGTTCGCGCACGTCGATTGTTAGGCAAGAAACATTTTGCAAATTACCGCCCTGGGACGCCGCAAGACGTGTCAATTCGTGATAATGCGTTGCGAACAGTGTTCGCGCCTTTAACGTATCTATATACTCCAAAACCGCCTGGGCAATGGCCATACCATCGTATGTAGCCGTTCCACGACCAATTTCATCAAATATAATAAAAGACCGTGATGTTGCACGACGCAATATATTCGCCGTTTCGCCCATTTCAACCATAAATGTCGATTGACCGGCCGCCAGATTATCCGATGCGCCAACGCGACTAAATAACTGGTCACAGATTCCAATTGTCGCACTGTCCGCCGGAACAAAAGAACCAATATGCGCCAACACCACCAATAACGCATTCTGGCGCAAATAAGTGGACTTCCCGGCCATGTTTGGTCCTGTTATCAGTGCAATTGGTTGGGAATTCAAATTACAATCGTTTTTAACAAAATTATCACCGTGCGTGCGCAGGACATATTCTATGACCGGATGACGCGCACCGACGACATCGAATTCGCAACCATTGGTCATTGTCGGGCACGTCCAATTCCATTCAGACGCACATGTCGCCAATGCGCACCAAGTATCTACATCCGCCAATGTATCCGCCGAATCCATTAAATCATCAGACACCGCACGAATATCAGCAATAAAAGATTCAATTAAATTAGATTCTATGGCCGCACCGCGGTCGGATGCGTTGCGAATATCGTTGTCTAATTCCACCAACCGTGCGGTCGTAAATCGTACATTTCCCGCCATGGTTTGCCGATGTATAAATCCAGATTCGGGCCGCATCATATCGGACGCACGCGCAGATGGAACCTCTATAAAATACCCAATTACATTGTTGAACTTTATTTTCAATGTGTGGATTCCGGTCGCATTTGCATATTCTGCCTGAAGCCCGGCAATAGTATCTTGGGCCCCGTGGGACAACGAACGCACCGCATCCAATGCCACATCAAAACCATCACGAATTACGCCACCATCACGAAAGAATGTCGGCAAATCGTCCGCCAATGCAGAATTCAACCGGTACGCCAAATCATCATGAGTATTTATCGCGGACAACCTTTGCGCCATGCCCGCGGACATACGCGAAGCCAACATTTTTATATTTGGCAATTCAATCATAAAATCCGTAATATTGCGCATATCACGTGGTGTTCCCCGCCCCGCCAACAATCGCGCCAATGCACGTCCGACATCCGGAACGCGTGTCAGCATATCGATTGCCATTCCGCGCACATCCGAATTCAACACAAGGTGCGAAATGTTTTCTTGGCGCAGATGTATTTCCGACACATCCGCCGTCGGATTACGCAGGTATGCGCGCAATTTGCGTCCACCCGCCGCCGTTTTTGTATTATCCAGTACATCCAACAAACATTTTCCACCGTCATTTATTGGCGCATCTATCTCCAGACTTTTCCATGTGGCCGAATCTATTAAAACACCCGCGCCTGATTTGAATTCATACGGCGCCCGAAAAGTCAATGATGCACCACGTTGAGTGTTAAACAAATACCCCGCCAACAACCCAACGGCAGAATTCTTTACATCCCCCCGAACGCCATTCGCAAAGACCGTGGAAATTATTGTATCTATGTCGGCACGGCGATAAATCTTTTCGAACACCGGCGTCGATTTAAACATATCACGTATGTCCAAAATCCGTTCGTTTTCTGCATCCAGTGATGGATATATAACCTCGGCCGGGTTCATTCGCACCAAATCGTCAATAATATCGTCGGTATGTCCAACAAAGAATTCGCCCGTAGAAATATCACAGCCCGCAATATCAAATGCGCCACCACCGACCGACATAACCGCAACCAAAAAGTTCGAATTTTTCGGTGTCAGCAAATTTTCATCGGTCAATGTCCCGGGGGTCAACACGCGTATAATTTTCCGTTCGATAAATTTATGTCCACGTTCTTTGGCCTGGGCCGGGGTTTCCATTTGTTCGACCAATGCCAATTTATACCCCAAGCGCACAAGACGCCCAAAATAATTTTCCGACGCATGCCACGGAATGCCGCACATTGGAATATTCTCGCCGTCCCCATCCGTTCCGCGCGAAGTCAAAACCAATCCCAATTTTTCACTAATTACCCGGGCATCGTCAAAGAAAGATTCATAAAAATCACCCAACCGAAACATAAGCAATGCATCGGGATTTTCATTTTTGAAATCCACATATTGTTGCATAACCGGGGTCAGTTTATTTTTTTCGGCCATGATGCGCCCCATACTATTCGTTTGGTGTAGTAATCTTTAAGGTTTCTATTTTTAATTCAGCCTCTTTCAACAACTGTTCACAATAGGCCTTTAACTTTATACCCTGTTCATACGCGGCAACCGAATCAGCCAAAGGCATTTCGCCCGATTCCATTTTTTTTACTAATTCTGTCAGTTGCTTGTACGCCTCTTCAAACGATAATTTTTCTGTATCCATATTTTAACCTTTTAGAAAACCATAGCAACGATACAAAAACATTACAAAAAAATCAAACACTAAATCCGATTATTTTGTTGACAAATAAAATATTTATAATATTCTATCAAAAAAGAGGTGATAATATCGATACCAAAAAGCAAAATCTTGAATTGTGCAAAAGTGGTACTATGTCGGCATTGGTCGCACAGAGACCATACGTTTTAGTATTCAAAACAACAAACTGGTGTTGGAATCGGTGCGCACATTGCTGCGAATCATCGGGCCCCGACGCACCGCGGACATTTATTCCAAAATCTGTTATTATCGACTATACAGCCCAAGCCGCTGCAGACCCCATGTTTTCAAAACATGTCATTTTTACCGGTGGCGAAATAATGTCCGCATACAAATTCGCCGAAGAACGTTATGTTCCCGATATATTAAATTTCGCACTGGATAAAAAACTTGGGGTTGATATCAAAACTAATGCCGGTTGGGCGGGGACACCGATTGGCGAACAAATCTTTCGCGACATCGAAAATGTCATCCGGCGGCAAAGACCCAAAATTGTTACATCAAATAATTCAAATCGTCAATTTCCGTTGCATGTATCTTTATCGTTGGACCGCTTTCATAATGACTCAATTAAACGCAATTTTAAATTTATTGAACATTTTGCTAACAAAAAAATAAATGGAGCACGATTGGTTGCACGCATTAGTTCTTTTACTTTTGATGACGAAATGTTTTCGGAACTTTTGCAACAACTGCACAATGCCGGTATCCGGGTTGATACGGCAACTATCATAAATTCTGAAACAGGTCAAAAGAAAGAAGGGAACCTGTTTTCCGTAAACAATAATATGGTATTAGAATATGGTAATAGCGCAACATTATTTGATGGCGGACGCGCAAAAAACATCGCCGGCGCGTATCATAATCCGATACCACAATTTAACTTTTTGACAGATGATTTTCAAGTTTTGGTGGCATTTGATTCATTTGGGAATGTGACACTGGGTGAAAACAGTGGTAAAAAGATTTCTGTGCCGTGGCGTGACGCAAATGGCAATGCACGACCAATGACAGACATACGCAAAGATTTAATTACCGCAACCAAGGCGGCCGAAGCCGAATACATAAAACAACACTCGGTATTAGGTTTCTTTGGTAGATTTAGTAGGTAAGTGCTGGTAATGTTTTTTTGTGACTAAGTAAAACACCGGCATCTGCCGGTGTTTTTTCATATTCCTTTGTTTTTTACTTTGTTGCCTTGGCCGGGGCGATAATTATGGACTTTGTGCGTTCATCGGGTTTGGAACGACTTTCCAATGTGCCACGTTCACCAATCAGTTCGACAACATGTGCAAACAGACCCGGAATCGCGTCTTTACCCATTGCCAAAACGCGTTTGGAACCACGTGTCATAACGGCAATTTTAACCTTGTCCCCGTTGTCCAAGAATTCAAAAACCTTGCGTAATTTAATCTGCAAATCGTTTTCTTCGATGAATGGTTTTATCCAAACTTCTTTCAATTCGGTGATTTTTTGTTTCTTTTTTGCCTCGGACGCGTGTTTTTTCTGTTCGTATTTATACTTGCCATAATCCATTATCTTGGCAATTGGCGGGGTGGCGTTGCCATTTAACTCTACCAAATCCATACCACGGTCAAATGCCATTTGAATTGCGGCCACTGTCTGCATTACGCCCATATTTTGGCCATCATCACTTATAACCTGAACGGTTTTGGCGGTAATGCGATTATTTATGCGCGGACCCATATCCCGGCGATTGTCACGATTATTTGCGGTTTTAATCTTATGCTCCTTTTGATGTTTATGCGGTAATTATAAACGTTTTTATACGTTTTTCAACAAGTTTTGCACATTTTGCAGCACCGTCCATACTTCGCGCTTTGACGCGGGTTTCAGTATCATATAGTTCGGATGATATATCGGAAAAACGCGCACACCATTTGGTAAATCAACCGGCACACCGTGCGCGTGCATAAGGTTGGCATTTGCAATCTCGGCCGCGGCGATTGTACCCAACGTGATTATAATCCGCGGTTCGGTCAATTCGATAAACCGGTCAACAAATGGACGCGCCAAATCCAGTTCTGGGCGCGACGGTGTACGACCGCCCGGCGTGCGCCAAAACAACAGCGGACATATTGACACACTGTCGCGCGACAGGCCGATTGCCGTCAACATCT
Organism: Alphaproteobacteria bacterium; assembly: GCA_017650505.1. The sequence goes on along the minus strand of JAGCET010000040.1, from coordinate 10,220 downwards.
TGTCCAACATTTCGCCAATCGCACCCGACATTATCCGACCCGATGCGTCATCATCAATAGACGGGATATCGGTTATTATCATAACCCCGTTCGAATTTGGTGCACAATGCGGCAAAACTACATTTGATGCACCCGCACGCAGAGGATGATTAAATTCCCCTATCATTCGATACAATGCCGATACAGTTGTTGGACGCGTTGCCATGTCGGTTGCCGTTTCAACCGATACCGGCAACACCGGCGATATCGGTGGCACGACCGTTGCCGTGGTACGCACCCGCATTGGCGTTGCCGATGCGCGCGCCACCAGTTCGGTAAAGGCGACCGAATTTTCGGACAATTCCCATTTGACCCCCGCCATAAATAAATCTTTTAATATTTCATTCATATTTTTTCGTCTTGATTTTTTAAAACTTTTACTATACACTATAACACGAGCAACAAAAACTCAAGGGAGTATTTTCATGAAAATAAAAAACTTTGCTTTGTTGGCCGGCGTTGCGGGTGCATTGGCGGCCTGTGGTGGTTCGACGGTTGTCGTTCCAGAAGACATTAACAACCAACGCGTGTTCTTTGCGTTCAATTCGTCGGAAATTTCTGACGCGGCGCGCGATAACTTGGCGGGTCAGGCGCTGTATCTGAAGGCGAATGAAGCTGTCAAGGTTCAAATTGCGGGTAATTGCGACGAACGCGGTTCAACCGAATACAACTTGGCATTGGGCGCACGTCGTGCAAACGCCGCGAAACAAGTTATTGTTAACGAAGGTGTCGATGCGCGTCGTATCTCTACCATTTCGTATGGTAAAGAACGTCCGTTGGTCAAAGGTACCGGCGAAAGCGTATGGCGTTTCAATCGTAACGCAACCACAACGGTTAAATAATAAAAACGCCCCATGGGGCGTTTTTTTTAGTATTAATGATTAGTGTAAAGTACGGGCGCGACGCGCCCGTTTTTTTTACACCGGCCGTCGCCGGTGTTTTTTATGAATTTCTCTGTTTAAAATTCATATGAATTAATCGGTTCACCCTCTTCGTCGTATATAACAGCAGACACATTGCGCATATACAGAATTTGAAAATTTGGGTTATCCAGTGTATATCCTGCGGCCTCTGCCCAATCATATTCGGCAATTGCTTTCTTTTTGGCATCAATATTATTGCTGTCGTCCACCAATTCACAATTAATTCTTATCCAATTTTCGCCATCATAAGCAACTATGCAAACATTGTTATTTATGGCGATTTGTTTGGACACATTCTTTTTCTTGTTGGTTATCACATAGATTTTCCCGTCATATAAAAACGGATCGCCAAATGGTCGTAAACTTGGTTTATTACCATTGATCGTGGCCAAATAATTTACCTGTGTTTTTTCTTTTAAAAATTTAAATGTTTCGTTCATACTAGCTCCTTTTTATTTATAACTTTTTTGCAAAAAATGCCTGGATTTTATTTAACAAACCGCATCAACTTTATATCTCCCTTCCCGGCATTTTTGATATTTTTATTCATTTTTGCCGGCAATCTTGTCAATAATCTTGTTTAACTGGGCGCGCGTTGCAAATGCGATCGTTATGAATCCCGCACCGCCACGACGTTCGGTAATTTTGACCGGCGCAGACAATGCGCGCCCTGCCCTGGTGGCCAGTTCTTTGACCGCGTCCGCCGCCATACTTTTATCGGCAAATTTGCGATTTTTGCCGGAACGCGCCACATTTTTCATTCTTTTTTCTGTATCTGCAACCGACATCTTTTTGGCAACTATTTCATGCGCGATTTCTTCTGGATTTTCCGCCACCGTAATTGCGCGTGCGTGCGATGCCGATAAATCGCCCTGCTCTACCATTTTCTTAACAGACGCCGGCAAACCATTCAGTCGAATCAAATTCCTAATATAACTTTCGGATTTCCCAATCATACGCGACACGTCGCCAAGTGTATACTTGCACTTGTTCATAAGGTTTGCGTATGCGGCGCCCTCTTCTATTGGATTCAGATTTTCGCGCTGCACATTTTCTATCAGCGCAATTTCCATCGCGTTATCGTCGCCCAAATTCTTTACAAATGCCGGAATTTCATTCAACCCCGCCATTTTACTAGCCCGATAACGACGTTCGCCAGCGACAATTTCATACATATATGGCCGATTTTTTACCGTACGCAGAAGAATAGGGGTCAAAACACCCTTTTCCCGGATAGATGCGGCCAAATCTTGCAAATCGGCCGGCGTAAATGTCTTACGCGGTTGGTCGGTGTTCACACCAATTTGCGCCAACGGTATTTGACGCACAACAACCCTTTCTGTGCCCGCCAAGATAGAAATATCCGGCGCGACACCAATTTCATTTTGTAAATCATTAAGATTCCGTCCAAGTCCAAATTTTGCCATCTTTATTTTCCTTCGATTTTTTGAATAACTTCGGTTGCAACACGCAAATAAGCCTGGGCCCCGGTTGAATTAAAATCATAGAACAGGGCGGGTTTCCCATGACTTGGCGCTTCGGCCACACGGACATTGCGCGGCACAACCGTTTTAAAAACTTTATCACCAAATGTGTTGCGAACATTGTCTTCGACATCACGGGTCATACCATAACGACGATCGTACATAGTCAACAACACACCCAAAACATCCAAATTCGGGTTCCATTTTTGACGCACGCCGCGAATATTGTTCACAAGGTGCAAAACACCCTCTAACGGAAAGAATTCGCATTGTAATGGGATTATAACATGATTTGCGGTGGTCAGTGCATTCAACGTTATATACCCAAGGGCAGGGGGGCAATCCAATAAAATATAATCGTAATGTTCCATTATTGGTGCTAATCCATCGCGCAAACGATATTCGCGATTTTCCACATCTAACAATTCCACTTCGGCCCCAGAAAGCGCCTGGGTCGACGGCAAAATGTGCAATCCCGGTACCGCCGTCGATAAAATATTATTCGATGCCGTATCGGTACCCATCAAAACACCACAAACACTTTGCGAATGCGACGAACGCACAAAACCAAGTCCGGTTCCCGCATTACCCTGGGAATCCAAATCTACAAGCAAAACACGTTTTTTTATCGCCGCCAAAGACGCACCCAAATTTATCGCGGTCGTAGTTTTACCAACACCACCTTTCTGATTCGCAAACGCGATTATTTCCGTCATATTTCGTCCTTTCTTTATCAAAACAAACAATATATAAAAAAAGAGCAGGGGTCAAGACATAAATTTAACACAATACAAAAACACCGTAGAAACAACGTATTATCCTTTATTTCATATGAAATATTTTTTCCAAAAAACTAAAAACGTTGTAATTTCAACATATTATACTTTATTTCACATGAAATTTCCGGTTAAAATCAACAATTATTATAAAACCATCGCCAGTTTGTGATGGAACAAGTTCATAGTTAAAATTATATTTCTGTTTTGCAGCGGCAATTTCCGATTCTATTTCCCGGCCTTTTAGCAAAAAAAGCCGGCAATTCACAACACGAACATAATCCAAAATCTTAACAAGCGGTGCAAACGCACGTGCCGTCACAACAAATTTCCCGGCATTTTTGTTGTTTTTTATCAAAAATGCCGGAAAAAAGTTTTCGACACGTCCGTGAAAAATTGTTAAATTGTTTAATTCAAGTTCATCGCGCACCGTATTCAAAAAAGATACTTTTTTACCAATCGATTCGATACAGGTCACACGCCAACCCAATATCGCCAAAACCACACCCGGAAACCCCGCGCCCGACCCTAAATCTATTACCTCCGAATCGGTCGGCAAAACATCGGCCAATTGTGCAGAATCGGCAAAATGCCGATTTTCGATATCGTCCAACGTGCTTGGCGCAACCAAGTTCATTTTGCACGACCATTCGCGTAAAAGTTCCGCGTAACAAACAAATTTTTCTTTACTATTCATAATATTATTGTAGCATATTTTGCCATGATGAAAAGAAAAACTTTATTTTTTACCGCCATTGCCGCCGTATGTTTAGGCAGCGCTTTGGCAATAATAAAACACATGCCAATCAATCGATCAGATGGCGTCGATATACCTTTGACGAAATACGGCGCATATTTGGCGGCCCAGCACGCGATTTATACTAATGATTTCGAAACGGCCGGCAACTTGGTCCGTGAATTTGCGGACGTTGAATATGACGGCGTAAAAAACACACGTATGTTGGTTGAATTTTTGGATGGGAAAATCCCGGCGGACGTATCGACCATCGCAGACGATAAAAATGCCGCATCTAAATTTATTTATGACGCGTATTTGGTAAAAAATCAGAAGTGGGATGCATTATATAAACGCCACAAAGACGACAAATCTGCACTGTACGCGCCATTGAAAATTTGGTCCTGCGTCGCAACAAAACATATAAAAGAAACCCTAAAATACATAGACTCATTAGATTCTAATGCGTCGTGGAAATCGTTTATTCGTGGCCAGATATACGCAGAGCAGGGTGATATTACGAAAGCCGCAGACGAGTTTGCAAAGGTTAATTCAGAATTTTTGAATATAAACGATTATATGTACCTTATGTCGTTCTATACGGCGCACGATATGGCACAGCGCGCATCGGTGTTGCGCGACGAATTCACTTCAATGCCCGGCGGAATGTTTATGTCAGATTTTGAAAAATTCCCAGATTGGGCGGAATACAGCGGTATCGCAAATTCTTTGGCATTCGACATTGTTCAAAATGTTTCGCATACCCAGATTATGTTGTATTCGGACCTGTCGATTTTAATGCTGCGTTTTGCGCAAATAATCGGCCCAGAGACAGATTTTTTCCAAGACACCTATAACTACTATGCTGGCCAGTTTTTCGCGAATACACATGGAAATTATGCAAAACTGTTTGATAAAATTTCATTGAGCAGTCCTTTTTATCTGTTTGCCGCGATGCGACGTGCGGGCGATACGGAATCTGTTGATGCGTTGAAAGATATTTTACACCATAGGCCGCTGTTCATTCCGGCGTTAAACAAATTGGTGGCAATATATACCGCCCAAGGCAACAAACATGATGCCGTGCGCGTGGTGGAACGTGCGTTAAAAAACGAAAAAATATCAGATTCAGGGCGCGCATACTTACTTAAACGGCGCGCGTTGGTATATAACCTGTTTGGTGATTTGAATCGCGCACAATCAGACATACATGATGCGGTTGAATTATCGGGCATAGATTCCGAGGTTTTGACCGTCCAGGCGCGGATATGGGCCGCCCAGGGGCGCGAAATAGAAAATGCCTATGATTATGCGATGATAATGGTTCGCCACGATCCGACAGATATTGTTGCATGGGACACACTGGCAACCGTTATAAGTGTGCGTGAGGGGAACGATGCCGCGTTGGGGATACTGGAAAGGGTAGGGGCGACCGCGAACAGTTGTTCTTCGTTATTTGAACACCTTGGGGATGCATATATAGCCGCCGGAAAACCGGATTTGGCACGTGGCGCGTATTCACGAGCAATAGAACTGGCAACCGACGGATTCAGTGTGATACCGCAAATCGAACGCAAATTACGCAAAATAAAGTAATTTTCACCTTATTCATATCGCAGACTATCAATTGGATTCAACTTAGCGGCCTTGATTGCCGGCACAACCCCGGATGCCAACCCAACCACCACCGCAACAGTTATCGACAAAAACACTGGCCACAGACTAAATGGCACGTTATACCCAAGGATAAATCGTCCGATCCCTTGGGACAGGCCAACCCCAAGAACCAAACCAATCATAGACCCAATAAAAGAAATCATTATAGATTCCGCCAAAAATTGGATGATAATGTTTCGTTCGCGTGCGCCAATGGCCTTGCGAATACCTATTTCGCGCGTACGTTCTGCAACCGATACCAACATCATATTCATAATTCCAATTGCCCCAACCAACAGCGACACCGCCGCAATCGCAATCAACAATAATTTCAAATACCCCGTGACGGTTGTCATTGTTTCCATAATTTGTCGCATATCCATTATTTGAAAATCGTCTTCATCGCCATCGCGCAGACGATGCCGGTCGCGGAGCAAGGCGGAAATTTGGTCAATAACAACGGAATTATCTGCATCTTGGAATAATTTCAGCGCAATCATATTGACCGAATTTGGAAATTTGCTGCCCTGAAGCCGTTTTCGCATAGTTGTCACCGGAATCATTACCATATCATCTTGGGACCCCATTGCGGTATCGCCGCGTTCTTTGGACATACCAACAATAACAAAAGGAACGTTTTGAATACGAATTATTTCACCAACTGGATTAGCATCCATACCCAATTCTCGTGCGGTTCTTGGGCCAATTACGGCATATGTAGACGCATTTCGAACCGCGCTATCATCAAAAAAGGCACCGTATTCAATATCGACACTTTGTACCGTTGTGTAATCAGGATACACCCCAATCATTGACGTAGACCAATTTTGGTTTCCATATACAATTTGTGCACCCGACATTTGAACCGGAGTTATTGCGGCGACATCGGGTAATTTTGCAATAACCGCGGCATCATCGGTTGTTAATGTTTGGCGATTACCACTGCGTACACCGCCTATTTTTGCCGCACCTGCACGTATAACAATTGTGTTCGTACCAAGTGATGAAAATTGGTCGGTAATTTCTTTTTGCACCGTTTCTCCAACGGCAACCATCAATACCACCGCCAAAACGCCAATAATAATCCCCAACACCGTCAAAAACGAACGAATCTTATTACCACTAATAGACAGCCAAGATTCTTTTAAAATATCGTTTAGCGTCATTATTTTGCCTTGTTTGTTTTACGTATTAAAATCAATTCGCTGGACGGGACCGGGCCATCGTAATTTATTCGACCATCATAAATGTGTATAAGGCGGTTTGCGTATCCCGCTATTTCAAATTCGTGCGTTATCATTATGATTGTTATTCCCATTTCTTTATTTAATTTCTTAAAAAAGTTCAAAATTTCATTTCCCATTTTTGAATCAAGTGCGCCGGTTGGTTCGTCCGCCAATATCAACTTTGGGTCGCCGGCCAATGCGCGTGCAATTGCGACACGTTGCTTCATTCCGCCCGACAATTGCGTTGGCAAATATGTTTCAAAATTTTCCAACCCAACGCGTCGCAACATCTCACGCGAACGACGGATTCTTTCAACGGGGGACATTCCACGATACATAAGTGGCAACATAACATTATCTAATACATTACGCTTTGGTAACAGGTTAAAGTTTTGAAAAACAAATCCAATATGTTCGTTTCGAACCACGGCCAATTCATCATTCGTCATATTTGTTATATCACGACCGTATAATTCGTATACACCGGATGTCGGCGTATCCAGCGCACCAATGATATTCATACATGTCGATTTCCCAGAACCCGAAGGCCCCATAATCGCAACAAATTCACCCGCCCGAACGTCAAAAGTAATATCAAACAGAACCTGTTGTACACCACCGATTTCCAATGGAAAACTTTTGCATATTTTGTTCAATGAAATTATCGTTTCAATCTTTTTCATTTTACATTGGGCCACGGCGGCGCGCCTGGGTTGCAGAAGAACTTGCCGATTGACCGACGCGTCCAACAATTATTTTGTCATCGGGTTTAATATCGTCGGATACAATTTGGCTTTCGGTCGCGGTGGCCAAACCCTTGGAATACGGAATATACACAACATTTTTTCCGCGCAGCACCGCCATGTGGGTATCGGGTTTGATATTTTCGGGAACGTCGGAAATAATATTTTTGAAATTCCGAACCAAAAACGCAGAATTTTGGGTTTTCCACACATCCGTTGCTTCGGATATAAGTATAGTCACAAAAGCGGTCATTCCGGGCATCAAACTTAAATCAGAATTATCTACGTCAATAACCACGGTGTATACAACAACATTTGATGTCATTGTTGGCGACAACCGAATTTGACGTACAACTCCGTTAAATTTTTTTTGTGGGTACGCATCTACGGTAAAAGTGACATTTTGGCCTTCTTGGATAACACCGATATCGGCTTCGGACACGGCGGTTTCAATTTGCATTTTTGATAAATCTTCGGCAATTTCGAATAAATCAGGCGTTTGAAAAGATGCCGCAACCGTTTGACCTTTATCAACCTTGCGCGCAATTACGGTACCGTCAACCGGCGAAGTAATTGTCGCATACCCAAGGTTGGTTTCGGCGCGGTCATATTGTGATTCTGCGCGTTTCACTGATTGTAATGCCTGTTCATAATTTGTTTGCGATTGTTCCATTTCTGCACGGGCGATATAACCTTCGTTATAAAGAGTACGATTTCGTTCGTAATCATTTTTGGCAAGGTTTAGTTGCGATTTGGCCGCATCCAGTGCCGCACGTGTTTCGTCTACGGTTGCCTGTAATACCGATGGTTCGATTTTTAACAGCAAATCGCCTTTGTGAACGCGTGAATTATAGTCAACAAATATATCTTCGATTGTACCAGAAACCTGGGACCCGACGTTTACTGTGTTGACCGGATTTATTTCGCCGGTGGCCGTCACGACATGGCGAATATCGCCACGCGACACGTTTACCGTCACATATTCTATACGCTTGGGCCATGTGGCAACCGTCCACCAAATAATCCCCACTATCAACCCCAGTGTTATGATTACAGACCACCATTTGTGCCGCCATATAAATCCCCACGCGCGATGCAGAAAAGATTTCCGAACTTCGTTGGTCATAAATTATCCTTTTCTATTTCTGATTTTATATCACCAATGGCCAATGCGACCGCCGCACGTTTGATAAATAAATCGTATTTTGCGGCATTATTTTGACGCTGGGCCGACACAAGTTCTGATTGCGCCGTTTGCCAATCAAGCATTGTTGCGCGACCAACGCGATACATTCCGGCCGTGACACGTTCTGATTCCGTGGCAGACTTTAATAGAGTGTTTGTTTGGGTCAAAACTGTTTGTGCGGTCTTGTAATTCTGGTACGCACTGAACACGTCCAACATTGCATTATCACGAACACTGCGCAATGTTTCGTTTGCATTTTCATATGATGCGTTTGCACTGCGCAGACCGTACATATTCGCGAACCCTGCAAATATCGGCATAGACGCGCGGATTCCAATACTTGCACTGATATGGTCGGTGGTGCCGAAATAATTATTGTTGTCATTCCAATTCAAACTGCCGGTTGCACTGATTGACGGCAAATTTTTCAAAAACGCACTGTTACGGCGATGCCACGCGGCATCTTTGTTCGCCGCTGCACGCAACAGGTCGGGGCGTTTACGACGCGCGACATCAACTAATTCATCTATGCCACGATTTTCACGCGCGGAACCGAAATCATCGGACATATCTGCGATTGTAATTTCTTGGTCCGCCGGAAACGAAAGTTTGGTTAGTAATGTACCCTTTGAAATTTCACGGTTGTTCCGTGCACGTTCAAGGTCTAAATCGCGACTTGCCAATGTTGTTTCGGCACGCAATACGTCCGCACGAGCAACAACGCCGGCACGAAATTTTGTTTTTGCCGTATCCAGCGCCGTTTGCGCCACAGACCGCAAAAACTTTGCGCTTTCCACATCGGCATCGGCGTTTAATAATCCATAATATGCGCCAATTACACCGTATACGTAATTTTGCACACGATCGTCATAGTCAAATCCGGTTGCGCGCCACACGGACGATAACTGATTCAAATCCGCCAATCGTTTCCCAAAATCAAAAATCAAGTAAGATGCCGAAATAGACGCGCCATAATTCCAATCGCCCCAATCGTGATTTTGATAATCTTTGCCCATTGATGCCGAACCACTTACAGATGGTAAATATGGCGCATATCCGGCATTTTTGTTATATCGCGCAGATTCATATGAATAATAGGCCGCCGCTGTTTCGGGGTTGCGGCATAATCCCAATTCTATGACCGCCGATAAATCCAAGACTTTTTCCGGAACCGTCTTACGCGACATGCAATCATCGTTTCCACCAAACACCATTATTGGCGTACATATAAACAAAAAAGATAACAATACTGACTTCATTCTCTCTTGATTTTCCCGTATTTCGATTATATATTTTTTATGTTGAAAAATAAATTTTTTTTGCTAGGATAAAATTACTGTTTCGGCTTGGTGGCAGAGTGGTTATGCAGAGGACTGCAAATCCTTGTATGCCGGTTCGATTCCGACCCAAGCCTCCACATAAAAGAAAGCGGCAAATGCCGCTTTCTGTTT
>JAGCET010000039.1 GCA_017650505.1 Alphaproteobacteria bacterium | reverse complement strand
CGAGAAAACAATCGTCGCATGTAAAAGTGCGCAACAACCCGCCGGTCGTCGCAGTTTGAAAGATAGTATGTTTACGACCGCGAAAATGATTGCAGAAATTGGTGCAGAAAATCGTTATCTGGCCGATTTGGATTCGCGTTTGGCGGAACTGTCGCGCGAACAAGATGTGAACGCTGCGCGTGAAAATTGTTTAACAAATTATCGGGTCGAAAAGAAACCGAAAGCAACAGATGAAAATAAAAATTATTCTTACATAAGAAGTGTTTCATTTGAACCGTCACTGCGTAATTGTCACGTTTGTCGTATGCAACGTGTGTGTGAAGCAGGTGGAATATCAAAAGGCAAAAATGCTTTGGCGTACGGGGTTTCTGGGGCGTCCACTGGGTTGGGGGTTGGTGCCACGCTTGGCGGCGGTTGGGGTGCATTGATTGGTGGTGCTGGTGGCGCGTTGCTTGGTGCGGTTGGTGGTGCAATGTCCGGTGGTGAAACAGATTCCTGCCAAGAAATAGAATCTTGTGAAGATATAAATATGTAGGAATATACAAATGAGAAAAATTGCATTTATTGCGTTAATGTTTGCGTTGCCATGTGTCGCGTTTGGGGCGGCACCGAAAAAACAGTCTGCAATTCAAAACGGAACAAATGTTCGCGGGCGCGTTGCGGCGACCGGTATTTATTCCCAAGAATGCTATGATGCATATTATGGTTGTATGGATCAATTCTGTATTTCTGATAATGTGAACGGGGGCAGTTGCCTGTGCAGTAATGACAATGCCAAATACGAGGCCGAATTAAAAGAAATAAACGAATTGTTGGCCGATGCCGCACGTATCCGTGATGTCGAGGTCGAAAAAATAAAACTTGGGTCCAATGTTGACATTGTCTTTGGTGGTGGTCGCACGTATGACGACAAGGGAAATGTTGTATATAATCTGAATAATGACAAGCCTAAATCATCCAAGAATAATCGTGAAGATTTGTTGAAATTGTTTGATACGAATTTCATCGAAGAAGATGATGTCGATGAAGACGATATTATGAATAAAACCGGCGTGGCATTGTTTAACGCCGCCAATGAAACGTGTCAGAAACAGGTTGGCCCGGAATGTAAAAAAGATATGACTTTTCTGCGGCAAACATATTTGCGGCAAATTGATTCTGATTGTCGCGGTTTTGCGAACAGTATTGCGCAACAACGTGCCGCCGCGCAAAGTGCGATGAATGACGCAGAACGGGATGTTCGCATCGCATTGCGTGAAAGTTTTGATTCCGCCAATAAATACAACCAAGGCGAATGTATGGTTGAATTAAAAAACTGTATGGTGGGACCGGATGCTTGTGGAACCGATTGGGTGGATTGTGTTTCAACGGTCGCGGCCGAAAATATGCAGAATAAATCTTTGCAATCCAGTGTTGCCGGAACAAAGGTCAAAACGACGGTTCAATATAATATTTCGGCATCGGTTATGGAACGTTTGGAATCTAAACGAACAATTTGTGAACGCGTGTTGGATCAATGTATGGCGGTGCGCGATAATGTTTGGACTGCGTTTTTGCGTGAAGTTGCACCGACACTGAAATTGGCCGAATTGCGTGCAGAATCGAATATGCGAACGTCTTGTTTGACCGATATTACAAAATGTATTCATACCGCGTGTAAAGATGATATCGCAGGTAAAGGTGTGGCCAGCATGGATTCATGCCTGTCGCGGCCCGATATGGCACGTTCGTTCTGCAAAAATCAAATTGAACCATGTGAACGTATGGCCGGCGATGATTTATGGAGTTATGTCAAAGATAAATTATTGGCGATGCGTGTCGATGCATGTACGGCCGAAGTGAAAGAATGTTTTACCGACGAGATGCGTTGTGGGCCGGATTTTATGAATTGCATTGGTATGGATTATGATTTTATTCATGAAATGTGCCCGTTGGATACTTTGGTTGCGTGCAAAGGTTATAAAAAAGACGGCAAAGATTTCGGTATGGAAGATGTCGATTCTATTATTTTGGGGCTTTATTTGAACATAGATAATGCGGCGTTGAAAAACTGTCAAAAATTAGTCGAAGACAAAATGAACGCGATTTGTGGTTCGACAACTGATTGTAATAAATTTGCGTCTGATGATACTATTGGCACGGGCAGTCTGCGCAGTGTAAAAGATGGTAATATTTATCGCATAACAGGTATGATTTCATTTGGTTCGTTGAAAATCAGCACTGATGAAAAGACATACGGTCATGTTGAAATAGATGAATATATGGACAATGTTGCAAAATATAATGATGAAAACAAAGTTGATAATTATGATGGGATATCGGCTGCGATACGAGCAGAATTGAACGATGTTGCCGGAAATGTCAACCGTGTGATTGATATGATTGCGTCCGATCCCCAAATAAGGTTCTGTGTCGAAGGTCGTGATTTAAGTCAAATTGATCCAAATGCGGACCGGACCACAACCAAAGAGCGGTTCCCGCATATGCTGGACCAGGTTAAAATGCAGATTGCCATGTCCGCCCTGCGCCAGGCACAGAGTAATTACCAGGCAAAGTATAATGAATATTTAACCAAGGCAACCAAAGATGCGTCCGCGGATATTGCGCAATACATGTGTCAAATGTTGCCGATGACCGGTGGTGCCCCGGTTGGCACGGTAGAAGAAAAGACAACATTGGCGCCGCCGTATGCAATAAGTTACGAAGTTGGTGCCGGATTAAATAATAATCTGTTGGCCCAGGGTGGACATAGTTCGTCTTCAACCGGGGCGGGGTATATAGAAAAAAAGAACGGAGAATATGGCAAAGGTAACGGGCAGGGCTTTACTCGGGCATTATCGGCGGCTGTATCCCTGGGGGCATCTGAGGGTGTTTATTGGTTGTCGGGTGCCGGTGATAAAGTATCATACAATATTCCGGGTGGAACACGTGAAATGTGGTCAACATTTAATCGTGAAACGCGCATTTGTCGGTTATGTTCATCAACGGTAACCAAGGACTGTAATACGGTTCAAAAAAATGTTCTTGGTAGATTATGGCAAAAAGAAGAAACAAATTGCACTGAATCTGAACCGATTGAAAAATGTGACGATATTGAAATGTAATTAAAAAAGGAAAATAAAAATGGAACAAGTCGAAGTTGTAGATGGTGTTTTTGGTAATACAGTCGAAGCCGTCCAGGCGGTCCCGGAAAAGGTTCAGGCCAGTGCCGAACAATTGAAAAGTTTAATCGATTCTTTGACCGGAATGGCGGTTGATTTTGGATTAAAATTATTGGCGGCAATTGTTGTCTTGGCCGGTGGTATGTGGATTGCAAAGCGAATTGCGCGCGGTT
>JAGCET010000038.1 GCA_017650505.1 Alphaproteobacteria bacterium | reverse complement strand
GTATTCAAAAAGTGAAGATAAGTGTATGTGATTTTCAATCCCCGCATCCGCGGGGATTTTTTTGAAATTCGTAATTGTGAAATTTGTTTGTTATGTATTATTACGTAGAGGTCGTTTCCGGGGCAGCCATTATTTCTAACCACTATCACCCGTCGCGGTCGTGACGGACTAACCACTATCACTTCTTCACGGCCCAGAACAGGGCAAGCAGCCAACCGATGCCCGTCCAACCGAATACCCACGATGCAACGCGGATGCGCAGGGCCATAAATTTATCCTTGCCATTTTTGGCGGCAAGGTATGCCGGCGCCAACATAATAATCACCAGCACACCCGCCGCCGCAATATACTTTATGGTTAAAATTGTTTGTGCGTCCATTGTCATGGGATTTTATTTCCCGTATGTCGCCGCATTTCCCAATTCTTCTTCGATACGCAGAAGTTGATTATATTTGGCCATACGGTCGGTACGTGACATTGAACCGGTCTTGATTTGTCCGGCGTTTGTCGCCACGGCCAGGTCGGCAATCGTTGTATCTTCGGTTTCGCCACTGCGGTGTGAAATCACAACACCATAATTTGCATCTTGGGCCATTTTTATCGCGCGCAATGTTTCGGTAAGGCTGCCTATCTGGTTTACCTTAATCAAAATTGCATTTGCAACACCGCCGTCAATCCCGCGTTTAAGGCGCACCGGATTTGTCACGAACAAATCGTCGCCAACCAATTGGCATTTTGAACCCAATTTTTCGGTCAGTTTTTTCCAACCATCCCAATCTTCTTCGGCCAATGCGTCTTCGATAGATATAATTGGATAATTTGAAATCAAATCGGCATAGAATTCTATCATTTCATCAGACGATAATTTTTTGCCTTCGAAATTATAAACGCCGTCCGCATAAAATTCCGATGATGCAACGTCCAATCCGATTGAAACTTCGTCACCCGGTTTGTATCCCGCATCTTTGATTGCTGCGATAATGGCATCCAACGCGTCAGCCGAAGAGTTAAAGTTCGGTGCAAATCCGCCTTCGTCACCGACGTTGGTCGAATGACCGCCGGATTTTAGAATTTTTTTCAAATGATGAAATACTTCTGCGCCCATTTGAATTGCCGCCGATTCGGTTTTTGCGCCGTTCGGAATAATCATAAATTCTTGGGCGTCCAGGCCGTTATCTGCGTGCGCACCGCCGTTGATAATATTCATCATTGGGCGTGGCAAAACGTGCGGATTCACATTCCCATAAATTTCGGCCAAATATTTGTAAAGTGGGACCTTTTTTTGATTTGCAACCGCGCGTGCCGCCGCAAGTGATACCGCCAAAATCGCGTTTGCGCCAAATTTATCTTTATTTGGTGTGCCGTCCATGTTCAGCATTTTTTCGTCCAGTTCTGTTTGTTTGGATGCGTCAAAACCAACAAGCGCGGGCGCAATAGTGTCATTTACGTTCGCAACCGCACGGGATACACCTTTGCCCATAAATGCGGTGCCACCGTCGCGCAGTTCCAATGCTTCAAACGAACCCGTACTGGCCCCCGACGGAACCGCCGCGCGCCCCATTGCGCCACCGGCCAGTGTGACATCGCACTCCACGGTCGGGTTGCCGCGCGAATCCATAATCTGGCGTGCATGAATTTTTGTGATTTTATACATATTTTTTCCCCTTTGGTTGATTATTATTGTTTTTTTTCTTGTCTAAATGTGATATAATATCGTGACGAAAGCAAGGAAAAAGATTCAAATATGCTAAAAAGATTTCTACCTTTTTTATGCTGTGCGGTGCCGGCGGTGGCCGGGGCCCAGGTGTTTTCTTTTGATGTGAATCCGGGTGTTATATACAGCCTGAATGCACCGTTGAATGCGACCACGACCGATTCGTATGTGTTCAATGGTGGTGCCGGGGTCAGTATAAAGGGCGCAATGGATGTTTTGCATTCTGTTTATGTTGGTACGGATGCGCCGGATCCAGTTAGTATCGGTTATGTCTATGCGATGCCTTCGGAAACACTTTATTCCATAACCACGACCGGGGCGATTACCATCGGGGGCAGTTTGAATATCGCCACAAGCAATAATCTGACAATTGGTGGGGTAAGTGCGGCGGTTGGAATGAATATTGGCGCCATAGAGGCCGCAGGTGGACTTACTATATCAAATGCCGGTGCAATAACATTGGGGCAATTTGTTGCAACCGGTTCGGGAAATGTGCAGATAAATGCCGCGTCGCTTTATATGCAAAGCAGCGCGTTTCAAGTTTTGGACAGCAAGAATGTTGTTGTAAGTTTGGGCGGTGGCGTCTTTAATGCCGCCGGTCGCGCCGTAGAAAATCAATCAACGGGTTCTTTGCAAATTACCGCCGGGAATTTTACGTCGGGGACACTTGTCAATGGTTCGACGGGTGGTGTGTTGGATTTGAACCTTGCATCATTGACTGTGACGGGTGGCGATTCGACAACAAATGCGTCTGTGGTGAATAAGGGAACATTTATTGCCACCGTTGCGGGCGAAACTAATTTGGCGCACGGTTTTGATTTGGAATCTATGGGGGCGAATGCGACGTTTAGTTTGACAACAGGGACGTTGGTTTTGGGCGATAGAATCGAAGCGTTTTTTAGCAATAATTCTAAATCGCGGATTGTAAATGTGACGGCGGGCGGGTTGGATGCCGGTACATTTGGAATCGTGAATGGTACGACAAATTCTGATGCGATTATGCAATTGGTCGCATTGAATGATATAAGTGCGGCTTCGATTACAAATTATGGTGATTTGCAATTGACAACCAATGGTAATATAAACCTGGGTGGTGGGATAGTAAGTGGTGGCATATTAAATTTATCGGCGTTGAATATAAACACGACAGATATAACTGTATCGGGTGGTGCCACGTATATAACCGGGGTTTTGTCGGATTTGACAAGTTTCTATGCGGCCGGAAATTTATATCAAAATGCGGCATCCGGGGTGGTTGCGAATGGCGCGGTGAATTTGCAATCGGCCGGGTATACTTTGACGTCCAATACTGTGTCGGTTGCGGGTATTGTGCAATCGAATGCAACGGATTCTATGATAATTAACACAAATGATTTGATGGTTGGTGCGAATGGTATTGTTGGACATGATATTAGTGTATCTAATTTGAATAATCCCACGGGGGTTGATGTGACTGTATCGGGTGGTGGCGTTTCCGGTGGTGTTGATTTTATAGGATTGCGTAGTATGAATATTGGCGGCGATTATATCTTTGATGAAGATAGTCGATTGCTTGCCATTATAAATCCAGAGGCCGATGGATATGATTATTGGGCGACCGCTCACTTTTATGGGGATGAACCGGGGGATGATCCGTTTGGTGTGATTATAAATAACTCAAGCAGTGCAGAACCGTTAATATCTATATCGGGGCAATTGATAAATAATTTGGATGAAACGTTGCCTACGCCGAACAATTCGCCATTGTTGGATTCTCAGATTGGTATAGTTTTATATCAACCGGTGGATCAAGGATCGGCAATATGGTTGATGCATGCAAATGGCGGAATCACAAATGAGTTTTCGAATCTGAATGTCAGTTTTTGTAATGCAGATGGTACGATTTGCCTAAATTATTTGGATGCGTTTGATGATATGAATGACCAAGGGGAAGGTCTGCCGATTTATTTGGTTACGCGTGATGATGATGTTTATATTGTTTTTGACGATAGGTTTATCAGACCGGCGGGTATGTTCAAATTGCAACCGATTGTTGCCAAGACGAATTATACAAACGGTGAATATCAGTCTGCTGGTGCGTTAGATAATTTGATAGAGGCGCAATTGAACGTGAATGGATTTGACTATTCGGCGCCGTTGACGGTTGTGCATACTATTTTCGAAGGTACTGTGTTTGATGTTATGGCGGAACCGTTGTATGAACACATGTACGATTATGCACACAGTGGCCATGCCCAGGTTATTGAACGTTTTTCGCGTCTGTTCCAACCGACCGAATTGGTCCAGATGGCGGGCGCATTGGCCATGAATACTCATTTTACATTTAACGATATGGCCGATCGATTCGTTGACGAAGTAATATGGAACAGAAATCGTCGATTGAACAAGTTGTGGATTGATGGAAATTATACTTCGTTCACGCAAAAAATTGAAGATATGAAGGCCGATGGAGAACGTGTCAGTGTTGCACTTGGCTATGATTGGCAGGCCAGTAAGCATTGGATTTGGGGATGGACCGGGCACGCATCGTATTCTAATAACGAAAATGTGGACGATATAGATTTGTCGACGCGTCGTGTTCGTGAATTTGGCCGTACAGAAACAACGGTGAAAAACACCAGTGTTGGTGGCGGTGTGTATTTCTTGAATTTATTAAGCAACAAAGCACGTTGGTATGGTGAATTGATGTTTGATATGAATTCTTTTGATATAACACGTCATCAAACTTGGTTTGGCGAGATTACAGGGGATACCAAAACATATTCTGTGACCGCCGAATTTGGTTTGATACACGATTGGTTAAATCAGTATATTATTGGCAACCTGTATTTGCGTGGGGGATATGGGTTTGGATTTGATATGACCGAGCATGTTTGGGGTCGTGATTATGCGAATATGAAATCAGACGGTTATGGAATGTTGACACCGGGGTATTCTTTGACCGCGCAAAAGCGTATATATCCGTCGGTTTGGTTCGAATTGCGTCCGTATGCGACAATTGGGTTAGAATATGATTTATTGGGCGTGATGGACGGAACAAGGTACAAATATTCGAACGCAATTGCGTGGACGGATTATGATACCGAGGTTGATCCACTGTGGGCCAGTGTAGGCGCGGGTGTCGAAATTTTGTCTGTGACCGGAATTCATGTTGGTATTGGGTATCATTACCAGTATAATCCGAATGTTCAGGCACATAAAATTCACCTTAGTGGAAAGTATAGGTTTTAGTGGAAATCGTTGGAAGTTTTTTCCGGCGGTTTTCGTTTTATGCTTGTGTTTGTTTTTTTATGTTTGCTATAATTGCGACGGATTGATTGAAGTGTCGATTCGGAAGTTTTGTTGTATGGGGGAAAAATGAAACGTTTTTTGGGTGTTTTAGTGTTAT
>JAGCET010000037.1 GCA_017650505.1 Alphaproteobacteria bacterium | reverse complement strand
TATTCCAAAAACCATAGACTTTGATATTCCATTGACCGACCGCACAATTGGATTTGATACCGTGGTGAATGAATTGGTAAAATATTGCGACCAATTATTGTTAACCGCGCGCAGCCATCATCGTTGGTTTGTTGTACAAACAATGGGCCGCGATTGTGGACGATTGTGCCTAAATGCGGGTGTGGCAATTGGCGCCGATGCGATATTGGTTCCGGAAATACGGTTTAACATAGACGACCTGGTTGAACATATTCAATCATTAAAACGCGACTATGGTATAATTATGGTGTCCGAAGGAATCACACTGCGTGGTCATTCGGGGCGCCCGGCCGATATGATTTCACGGAAACTGACCGCCGCGGGAATAACAAATCGCGCCGCGTTTCCCGATTATATACAAAGGGCGGGGGATACAATCGCATCCGACCGAATATTGGCGTCCAAAATGGCAACATGTGCACTAAGCGCGATTGAAAACAATGAAACAAATGTAATGACCGCATTGCGTGATGGCGAATGTATAACGGTACCATTGTCCGAATTCTTTGCGGCGGGCGACATTTCGCGCGACCCGAACATTCGTGAATTGTGTACATCAAACGCATATATCGAACCCGACGATCCATTACTGGATGTGGTGGCGGCAATGAACATCTATATCGGCGACACGAAATAGTTTATTGATCTGCCGGCAACCAATTCAAACGTTCCAAATGCAGATGCGAAATACGATCCCATAAGGTTGAAAAATCTCCATTGTCCCATGCCGCATGATCTCCGTTGATTTGAATTATAATATACTTAATATTATCATCAGATACGGTGAAAATGTAATCTGGTTTACTGGTTGAAGAGGTCACAAATTCGGCGCCTTCCGCACCATCTGATTTATACAAAACTACCATGTTTTGCCCCGAAACCCCCAACGGCACATCATCAGTCTTTGTAAAAGCAACACGATATATATTCGCTTGATAACCACCATCCCAATACAACCTATAAGTTATATGCGGTTTAATCGGGATTCTAATACTGGAAGAAGCGTCATAGTAAAAAAACCAATTTTGATCATAAAAATATGCACGAAACCATTCGCCATCCCCCGGCAAAATACTTGTATTTCCACGAGATGTTGAACTTATTGTCACCAACCAACAATCATTTGGGTCATTCGGATTGTATTCATAACATTCAAATTCACCGTTGATTGCATTTTGCACCGCGGCATTGGCCGTTGCGGTTGTCACCAAAGAATCCTGTTGCGATACATAATCACCACTTGGGTCATATATCGCTTTCTGACCCAAACCGGTTGATTGTGATGAATCATATGTCATAACCGTATTGGTGCCCGTTGTTGTAAGTGTGTCTTGTTTTCCCGAAATACCTGCATCGACATACTCACGTGAAGTAACGGCACTTTCATTTTCTGCATACGAATCGAATGCACATAATAAAATTCCGAAAACAATGGCGAATTTCCTCATATTTTCTCCTTTCCACCCGTCACATACACTTTTATTAACCACTAACAATCATAAACAAAAAGGTACCTTTATGTTCGTTTTGAAAACCATAAAACCACCCAACAAAAAATCCCAGGAATCCGGGATTTTTATTTTTTAAAAAAATGCAAAAAAAGGATGGACATAAAGGTACCTTTTTGTCCGCCCATGAACCCCCGCAAAAAACGGCGCGTTGCGCCGTTTTTCTAATGACCATTTTAGCGACAAAATTATTTCTTGGCCGGTGCCGCCGCGGGTGCCGCAGCCGCTTTCTTGGCATCGGCTTCTTCTGGCATCTTACCACCAATGGTGATGAATGCCAATTCTGCCTGGTGCAGGCCAAGCGACACACCATCCGGCAATGCCAAATCAGAACCGTGCACGGTATCGCCAATATTCATATCGACCAAATCAACAATGACTTTTTCCGGCAATTTATCGACCAACGCCACAACGGCGACTTTACGCACAGCAAAATTCAAAACACCGCCCAACTTCAATCCTTTGGATGTTTCGACGTTTGCAACCTCTACCGGAACAGACACACAAACCGGCTTCTTCACATCTATGCGCTTAAAATCTACATGAACAATTTTATCAGACACAGGATGATATTGAATATCCATCAACATTGCGTCTTCTTTGCCATTCTTGGTTGTAATATGGAACAATTTTGTCCGTAATGCCGGAATCTGAACGATTGGCGCAAAATCACGACCCGAAATTTCGATTGCGATTGGATCTTTCTTGTCACCATAGACAACGGCGGGGATATTTTTATTTTTACGAATTGCACGTGCGGCCCCCTTGCCGGCAACATTGCGAATCTCTGCATTTAATTCAATTGCCATTTTTTATCCTTTTTGCTTGCAATTTTTTCACTTTGCACAACCTCCAAGGGTGTTGTGCGACCCGCATTATGCACCAAAATTATTGAAAAATCAAGTTATTTGTTATCGTTCCGTCGTAAAATCAAAAAACGGGCGCGGCCATAGGTTTTATCGCGCAAGACTTCCCATTTTGTCGTGTCGGGCGAATATGGCACAACCTTTTCAATTTCTTGAACAACAATAGTTCCGGGGCAAACCGTGCGTGCCAATTTCGTGACAAAATCTATTCCAACATTTGCATTTTCGTACGGCGGATCAACAAATATCAAATTCGCACATTTTGCGTAATTTTTTATTTTGGCCACCGCATCCGCCCGCACAATACAGACACGATTTGCCGCAATATTTTCGGTATTATTTTTGATAACTTTTATGGATTCATCCGAAACATCGGTAAAAATTACGGACGAATTTCCATATCGCGACAATACTTCGATTCCCATGGCGCCACTTCCGCCAAATGTGTCCCACGCGGTAATTTTATCCCCAACATCTAAAATAGTGGCCAGCATATTGAACACCGCGCCACGCGCCATATTTTGTGTCGGGCGCGCATTTTGGGGCAGGGCCAGTTTCCGCCCCCGATATGCCCCAGAAATAATTTGCAATTTAGAATTCATATTGTAAAGTCTACAATTATGAACGTAATGAAGCAAGTTTTAAATTTGGCGCGACATGCCGGCGATAATGGTGATGTTCCAATTGGTGCGGCGATTGTCCGCAGTGGCAAAATTATTGCCCGCGGCGAAAACTTGGTCCAACGGGAACAAAATCCAACCCTGCACGCAGAAATTGTCGCGATAAATCGCGCATGTAAAAAAATTGGGACCAAATTTTTGGACGATTGCGACATTTATATATCACTGGAACCGTGCGCAATGTGCGCAACCGCAATTTCTTTTGCGCGCATCCGCAACATATATTTCGCGGCAACGGACGAAAAGGGGGGTGGTATAACCGCGAACGCACGCGTATTTGATAACGACAAACACCTGTGGCACCCAAATATAATTCAAATGCCAGAATACGCGGACGCATCCGCCGAACTTCTGCGCAATTTTTTTAACCAACGTCGTCAAGACAATAAAAAGGAGTAAAAATGTACAGCACGATTATAAACATGCAAACCAATGTAAAACCATACCATGTTACTATTGTTCCATTATACAGTGCGAATGACCCAATAACCGTTATTGTTTCAGATAAACAAAATGACGTTGTTCACGACAAATTTGCCTGTGGCGATACAGTAAACTATGAAAAAGATAAAAATCTTTTATTAGGTGTGCACAATGGGAAAGAATATGGATACGATCGTATGCTGGTCGAAGATATAGAAGATGGAGTTGAAATAAATGGCGTTAAATATCAAAACTTTCATTTATTTGGTGGCGATTTCGGGTATCAGATGGTAAAAATGTACTCTAATCCGTATAAAATACGTATTGGTAATGAAGTATTGGTGGAAAAAGAACCAGATGGATTCAACTATAAGATTTTGCATAATTTTTCAATTGCAGAACAGCGTAAAAAATTTTTTGATAAAACCCGTTAAACCAATCCCGCATCTGCGGGATTTTTACTAACACTAAACCAACGGTTTTCCCGTCATATCCGCCGGTTGTGACACACCAAGTAATTTCAAAATCGTCGGTGCAACATCGGCAAGGCCACCATTTTTAATTTTTTTATACTTTGGTTCACTTACCAAAATTGCACGCACTTTGTTATTGGTATGTGCGGTCCACGGTGCATTTGACTTTTCGTTCCACATTTTTTCGGCATTACCGTGGTCTGCAATAATCAGCATTTGTCCACCAAGTTTTAACACCGCCGGAACAATCCTGGCCAATTGCACATCCAAACATTCCATCGCTTTGATGGCCGCTGCCTCGTTCCCGGTATGCCCAACCATATCACCATTGGCAAAGTTCATTAAAATCACGTCGAATTTCGGCAATCTTGGCAACAACTCCGCCGTAATTTCATTCGCCGACATTTCGGGTTTCATATCAAATGTCGCAACTGCCGGTGAATCGACCAGCACTTTTTCTTCGCCATCAAAATCCACTGTGCGTTCGGCATCCATAAAATACGTCACATGATTATACTTTTCTGTTTCTGCAATACGCAATTGTTTAAGGCCCGCCGCCGCAACGACATCGCCCAAAGTATTTTCCACCGGAATGTCAGAAAGCAGAGCAGGGCAATGTTCATTTAATCCTTCGCCATATTGTGAAAAACAGAGTATATGCGCCCCCGTCTGCAATATTACGCGAACGATTTGCCGCGCACGATCACTGCGATAATTTCCAAACACAAACCCATCACGCGACGTAATCGGCGTTGCGTTTATAATTGTTGGTTTGAAAAATTCATCGGTCACACCGGCGGCATAAGAATCTTTTATTGCATCTTCAATAGTATCCGCATGTGCATCCGCGTGTCCGCGTGCAATCGCGTTAAACGCCAATTCCGTGCGGTCCATATTCTTGTTTCTATCCATCGTATAATAACGCCCCGACAGCGTTCCAAAGAACGCACGCCCATCGGCAAAATACGGTGCCAATATATGCTTTATCATACGAACATATTTTAATGCGGACTTTGGCGGGGTATCACGCCCATCGCCAATAAAATGAATACACACGCGCAGGCCCGAATCCAAAATATATTTTGCAATTTTCATTTCATCCCGAATATCTGAATGCACCCGCCCATCGGACATAAGACCCGCGAAATGCACAATTCCACCACCACGTTTAACATCGCCAATAAAATCGTTCAATGGTTTATTTGCATTCCAATTTTCGCGCGCAAAACGCAACAGATACTGCATAACCACGCGTCCCGCACCGATACAGATATGGCCAACCTCTGAATTGCCCATCAAATTTCCCGGTAATCCAACCGCGATGCCCGATGCACGCAACAAAGAATTCGGATATTTGCGAATTAAACCGCGAAAAAATGGCATTTTTGCCATCTCGACCGAATTGTGTTCGGTCGCATTACTAACCCCGACACCATCCAAAATACATAAAACCACCGGTTTCATCATTTCTTAGTCTCCATCTGTTAAATATTGCAAGCGCAATCATAACACATTGCTTTTTTGATTGCAAAACAAAAAGAAACACAGTATAAATTAAACAAACAGGACAGCAATCTTAATATAAACCCCAAGGAGTTTTATTATGGGCGGAAAACCGTATATCCCAAGTGCAATTGACCAACACATAGGGAAACGTATGCAGATACGTCGCAACATGATGGGTATGTCATTGAAAGATTTGGCCGACGTATGCGGCGTCACATTTCAACAGATTCAAAAATATGAAAATGCAGACAACCGGATTTCCGCATCTCGTCTGTTTGAAATTGGTGTTGCAATGCAAACCCCCATATCTTTTTTCTTTTCCGGACTGCCCGGGAATTTACCCGACGAAACCAAGGCCACACGTTCAATGCGCGCACATCAACCGACAAACGATGACCCATTGGCCCGTAACGAAACATTAGAACTGATACGCCTGTATTGGAAATTACCAACCGACAAGCAACGCAACGCAATAATGGAAATGTTAAAAACATTCAATAACGAACAATAACTTGTTAAAAAAAAATCGCCATTTCGGCGATTTTTTATGGCACATAACACGTGTCCGTATCCCAATATCCACCCATGGCACCTTCGCACATTTGTTTGTACCACGCATCATAGAATGTACAAGTCTCGGTCGCCGAATCCCACCTGGTCATTGTCGTGCTGTCTTCATCCGCACTGTTATAACTTTCACAGGCAATCTTCTCGCTGTTTTCATAACAATAACCCCAACTTGCAATTGCAGGATCATTACTGCCCCGTCCAGATACAGTGTTATAAAACAGAGCAAATGCATTCGCACCCGGCTGCACATCCCTAAACCAATGCCCGCCTAAACTTTCACAAACATCACCCAACGATTCACGAATTGCATATCTAACATCTGCAAGAATAGCCCCAACTTTTGTCTTTACAGTGTTCTCAAGCAAATCATATGCTTCCCTTCCTGTCTTTTTCTCTGGATTGTTGGTTGGCTTCATACAATTACTAATAGCGTAGTTTTTAATTGCTACTTCTACATTCATATTATCGGTCCAATCTATTTCTTCGGTTTGCCTATCACCGCTCGTCATACGGCGACAATTATATGGATAACCATATGAATTGCCATCTTCGGGTGTGCAAAGTTTCGTTACATATTCGTCGATTGCCTCGCTGCACTTTTCAACAACATTCAAATCATCCACAGTAGAAACATAATTCAATAACGCCTGCAGCCCACAATTTTGCGTTGAATTCGTTAAATGGCCCCGACCATCAAACTGGCACTGTGTGTTGTCATTCGGCGCATAAAGCATTGCACACGCAATAACCTGTTCGTGACACATATCTGCGGACGCATAACGCCCCAATGCACCCGCCGCCGTGGCAGTATTCTTGTCAAAATTCACCAATGACTGTGTTGTTGTATCATAACATTCGGCAATCGTATCCACACACGACGCCTTGACTTCTTCAATCTTTGCACTTTGCGCCTGGGCAATTTCAATAACGGCATTCCGTTTGAATTCGGTCCATACAAAATCTGCAATATCACGACACGTATCTAATTCTCTCGTTACATACTTACGATAATTTTCCAAAAATTTATCATAATCTTTATTCTGACCCAAAATATCTGTATTTACAGTTTCAGACGACGTCACACCCTCTAATTTTATTGTCTTTTCCAATTGGAATAACCGTGGGCTGTAAATTGGTTCACCGGTGGCCCCATTCACATACGCGCCGGTCGGGTCCAAACAACGTTTATAGTTTTCACCGCACGCGGTATCGGCCAACATTGCAACGCGCACCTTGGCAATACATTCATTAACGTCCGCCGAATTATGCGAACGGTATTCTTCCAATCGTGCCTCACGCAGGTATCTTTCCGCCTCGCGCACGGCGGACGCCACAGTTTCACGTTTTTTATTCAGTGTTTTTTCATAAACATTGCAATCTTGGGTTATCAAAATATTATATGAACTTTTAGACATGGAGAACACAGCATCATTTTCACAATTATTCTTGGTCAAACGCACACACTGCTTTTGTGCCGCATTAAACAACGCCGCCCCTTCCAGTGTTGATAAATCCTGGCCTTCTGATGAAAACAACGAAGAACCATCGCCCGACCAAATATCATCCAAATCAGAAGAGAAATCTAAATCCAACACCCCAAGCGATGTCGAACTACTCGACACACCTGTCGTTTTTTTACCAGACAACAAATCGTTTATCTCGTCTAACATTTTGGCGGCGCCACTGGTATCCTTTTTTATTGCCTGTTCACCCACCGTGGCGGAATACATTGCATTAACCTCGGCCGCGGTTTTATCAACCGCATTCAGATTATTATCCTGAAACTGTTGCAACATAATCATTGCACGGTCCAACGCATTTTCAATATCACGGAATTGTGTAAAACGATCACTGCAAAAACAACGACGATAGGTATCATTTGCCATTGCACACATTTGATCCATACACGTAGCATAAGATTCACGACACGCGGCATAACCCGAACCAATCTTGCCTAAATCATTAAAAACCGCCGTCGCACGTGCAACACCACTGCGTGCCATTCCGCCAATCGGGCTTGATGACATATTCTTGCCGGCCCTGGCATTACCCATTTTCAAAGAACGCGCGACCCGCGATACCGCCGTCGGGGCAGAACTGCGCGCCATAATACGCCCCGCCAAAGTATTTTCACGTGGCGTAACCGCAGTGGTCGCCGTACGAACACGTGTCGCACCCCCACCAACGGTTGCGGCACGAGTCGATACATTACCACCGCGCACACGCGTGGTCGGCACAGACGCAACACGTGATTGAACAACATCGGCAGATTGACGGGACGTTGAATCCGATTCGATTGCGCGCGGATTCACCGGCGCGGCGGCGTATCCCGCCCAAAACACCGTGGCAACCCCACAAATAATCCACGAAAAAAGGCTTTTTTGTATGCGCAAAATTACTCCCTTCTGCCCAATTTTATCAAAAAACCACACTATCGGTCAAGCACCAATTCGCGTCAATCATTCAATGCAACAATTTACCGCATTTTTAACCCAATCACCCAATCGCCGAACGGTCGATTTAGATTCCGACATCTTAACCGATTTAGATTTCTTTTCTTCCCCCTTAGACACCGCGGCATCATACAATTCCGGTTCCATTTTTTTAACACCAGCTAAATCTATCATCTGCATATTCAATCCCCAAAATAGGGAATACAATTCATATGCCTTTTCAAACATAGCATACGCATCTTTTTTATTACCGACACCCAACGCTTTGGTTCCAACCTCATACAATCTCATAGATGCAGCCAATAAATGTTTGGAAATACACCAAACTTCGGCACCTTGGGCTGCATTTTTATCAACAATGCGCGACATAAGTTCTTTACGCATTTCACGTACCGTATTTATCAAATCATAAAATCCCGGCTTTTTCGTTTTGGCACCACTGAAAAAGAAATGCTCTTCTAATGATACAAGGTTCATCAAAGCAATCGACAAATCTTGGTCAGACGACAAATCCAACGGATTTACCTTTTTCGAATCATCTATTTTTTTGACCATTTCTTCCAAAGACATTTTTTTCATCAACTTTCTCCTTTCACTATTTTGTTATAAACCAAAAGACCACGGTTGCAACCAATAACAACGATATCGGCATAACAACCTTTTGAAACGGGAATCGCGCATGTCCACCATTACGTTCTTTGATACCAAGGTACCAACGCGCACCAATCCAAAAGCAAATTGTCCCGACAATAGTGCCAAGCAAAAACTTATCCACACCCCAAAGGGTATTTGCACCGAAATGAATATCCGGCATAAGATAGACCATACCCAACAAGGCATAATATACCACGAACGGCACTATAATACCCCAAAACACATTATTAACCCCGTGTCTTTTTAACCAACTTGCCGTCCACAGGAATAAAGACAACGTCAAACCGCCGGCCCAAACACCGGTTATAACATCATCAACACCCAACAATCGTGCACCTTCAAGTCCCGCACCAACCGCAACCGTACACACCGGGCAAACCGCCATTGCGACAGTTGTCGCCAAACAAAACGCACAAACCACGGCCACCAGATTAAACTTTTTCATAATAAATTCTCCTTTCTATTTTCACTTGTTCTTTGATGCTACAAAAAATCATATCGTTTGGTCAATACAATTTTACAACGCCACGCATATGCGCACTGCGCGCACGCGGATTGTGTTCTAATTCTTGCGAATCCGGGGTTTTAGTCCGCAATTCTTGAAATTGTGGACGAACAACACTTGGCAATCTTGGATCGCCGGGTGCCCCCGCCCAGTCACGAAAAGTATTTTTTACAATTCTGTCTTCCAAAGAATGAAACGTCACACATATACAACGCCCACTAACATTCAATAAATCCGGCACCGCCGCCAAGGCATGCGTTATTTCACCTATTTCGTCATTCAATGCGATTCTTAACGCCTGAAACACCGGTGCAATATCACGTGGATTATGAACCAAATCACGCAGTTCAAATGTTGTGCGCGGCATTTTTTCTTTGATTGCTTTCGCGATGGCCGGGGCGGGGCGCACATCCCCAAAATCACGCAGAATCTTTGTAATATCGGCCACGGTCCATTTTTCAAACATATCGCAAATCGTATCACCCGATGCCGACATACGCATATCCAATGGCGCATCCGCACGAAAAGAAAACCCACGTTCCGGATTATCTATTTGCATCGAAGAAATTCCCAAATCAAAAACTATCGCATCAAAAGTCCCATTCAATTCAGAAATATGCGAAAAAGTTTTGTTTACAAATTCAAACCGCCCACCAAACCCGCGCCTTACATCATCGACATCAACCATCACATTCGGATCACGATCAAACGCAATAACATCGGCCCCGGCATTCAAAAAAACACGCGTATAACCACCGGCTCCAAACGTTGCATCAACAATTCGCGCGCCACGAATATCGCCCAACGCGTCCAAAACACTATTCAAAAGCACAGGTATATGTTTCATTTCTACTTACACCACTTATAAAAATATCCATAAAATTTAGTTGAAAAACCAACCCGTTGATAAAGACGTTCCAGCGAGGTCCACGCCGCAGTAATAAGGAATATCGTACCTGCACCTTTATCATAACACATATTGATTGCAGCATTCCCCAAAACCCGTGCGGTTTCACCGCCATAACGATATTGTTTTAAAATCGCGAAAGATTCGATATAGCCTATATCTCCTTTTACATCCACACTAACCACCCCAACAGGTTTTCCTTTGTAAAGTGCCATCAGTTTGGTTTTATATGGATTATCAAAAGATTTTCGTTCTGTTGTATCAAATCCAGATTCCATATCTGCATAAACACCATCAGAAAAACCGCCAAAATACACATTGATATAATCATCTATATCCTTCTTTGTCACAACACGTACCACAATATCAGGCGATTTAATATCCGTCTTTTTCCCTTCAAACAACATCCACGCATCCGTACTAACCAATTGTAAATTTGAATTTTTTTCTGAATAATATTCATCGCATAATGGCGTCAAATATGCAATATGTTCACGATTACGCGCATTAAATTCATCGGCAGCCGCAACCATAACATTATAAACTTTTGCCTTACCAATTGGCACCACATGATTAAAATTAAAATCTCTCACGTTTGTACTGAACGCAGACAAATACCCACCACCTGGACACAGCGCATGTTCTTCCAACACATCAAAAACATCTCTTTCAATTTCATAGAAAAAATTTATAATGCTCGAAAAATCTGTCATTCTATATCAACCTTTATTCCTAATCCGGCAAAATCGCCAACGGTTGTTTTGCCCAATTCCACACCGCCACGCAATTCCAACGATGTCTTTTTATCCCCAGAACACAAATTCAAAACAACACGCGTTTTTCCCGCACCCAATGTTACAAGTGCCTTTTTAACATCTTGTAATACCGCCTTGTCCCGAATGTCCAGTGTAATTTTCTTGGCAATAGTGGCCACCCATTGGGTCAACGGAATCACAGAATCAACAAACACAGAAACCCGATCGTCACGATTAGAAATACGCCCAGAAATCAAAACCTCGGTCTCGGTCGCCAATGGAATTGCCAAATTTGGGACTGCATCACCAAACGCAACCGCATCTATATTTCCAAAACTGTCCGACGCATTTATGGTCATCATATCTTTACCGGCCTTGGTCTTGCGTTGCGAATAAGAATTCACATTCGCGGCAATTCGCACACTAGACCTGTCCGGTAATTCCGCCAGTTTTGTACTGGTCGCCAAACGTTCGCGTTCTATCAAATGTTTGTATTGATCCAACGGATGCGCCGAAATATAGAACCCCAATGCCGCCAGTTCATTTTCCAACCTTTGCCCAAATGTCCACGGAGCCGTTTTAACCAAATTTTGTGCTAATCTATCTTCGGCAACATCATCTTCAACCGTATTTGCAAACAAAGACAACGAATTCGCACTTTCTTTGGATTTTGCCGCATAAGACAAAATCATATCAGCATTCATAAATATTTCGGCACGATTTGGATTGATTGAATCCAAAACACCAACACGCGCAAAGGCTTCTAATGTTCTTTTATTTATTATCGGCGCACAACGTTTTGCGAAATCGGTAATATTTTTAAACTTACCTTTTGCACGTTCCGCAACAATGGCATCCGTCGCCACAACACCAACCCCCTTGATTGCCGCCAAAGCATAAACAATTTTACCATTTACAACCGTAAACAATGATTCACTTTCGTTTATATCGGGTGGCACAATCTGGATTCCAAAATTTGCCTTGGCATCATCAACAAACAACGCCAACTGGTCGGTATCATTCATATTACTGGACATAGACGCGGCCAAAAATTCGGCCGGAAAGTGCGCCTTGATATACGCACACTGGTTCGCCACAATAGAATAGGCAATAGCATGCGATTTGTTAAAGGCGTATTTTGCAAATTCTTTAAACTTTTCCCACAAATCCTTGGCCGTTGCTTCATCCAAAGTGCCTTCTTTCTTGCAACCCTCTAAGAATTTGATCTCTAATTTGGCCAAAAGTTCCAACTTCTTTTTACCCATCGCCTTGCGCACCGTATCAGATTCCCCACGTGTAAACCCGGCCAACGCGCGTGTCAATTGCATAACTTGTTCTTGGTACACAATAATTCCATAACTTTCTTTTAATATCGGTTCTGCACGCGGATGCACATATTCAATTGGTTCTTCTCCATGCATACGTGCAATAAATTGCGGAATAAACGCAATTGGCCCCGGCCGGTTCAGCGCATTTAACGCCGATATTTCCAAAAAATTTGTTGGATGCATCTTGCGCAAAGTCTGTTGCACAAACGGGGCATCAAATTGGAATATTCCTTCGGTCATACCCGATTGCCAAAGTTCCAAAGTCTTTGGATCGTTTACTGGAATTTCATCCAATATCACGTTAATACGACGTGTTTTTTGAATAAGTTTTGTTGCGTATTTTAACACAACCAACGTTTCCAAACCCAAAAAATCAAACTTTATTAAACCCGCCGATTCCAAATAATGCCCATCAAATTGACACGACGGCAACGGGTTTGCTGGGTCACGATATACCGGCGCAATTTGGGTTGTTGGTCGGTCGCCAATAACCACACCGCATGCATGCTGGCCAAAATTTCTGAAAGATCCTTCTAATTCTTCGGCAATAGAAACAACCTTGTTCATATCAGAATCAGAACTCAAAACACTTTGGATTTCCGGCGACATATCGACCGCTTCTTTCAATGTCTTGGCATCCGCCGGTATCATTTTAGACAACCTGTCTGATTTAGAATACGGCATACCATAAACGCGCCCAACGTCGCGAACAGCGCCACGCGCCTGCAAACTGCCAAATGTGATAATACGACAAACAGAATCATGGCCATATTTATCGCAAATATAGGTCAACACCTGTTCTATACCCGTCGGTTCAAAATCGACATCAAAATCCGGCATAGATATGCGGTCTGGATTCAAAAAACGTTCAAACAACAAACCATATTGCAACGGATTCACATGGGTAATCCCCATCGCCCATGCAACAATAGATCCCGCCCCCGAACCACGTCCCGGCCCGGTCAAAATATCATGCTTTCTGCACCAATCTATATAATCGGCCACTATCAAGAAATATCCCGGGAACCCCATCCCAATAATAACGTCCAATTCATAATTCGCCTGTTCAAAATACGGCGCAGAATCTGTAATTCCATGTTGTTCCAACCGTGCCCGCAATCCATCCATTGTCATATCACGCAGCATTTGACATTCGGCATCAAAATTATCACCAAATCGTGGCAACAAGGGTTTTTCATGCACGTTCACCATAAATGCGCAACGCGTGGCAATCTGTACCGTGTTTTCTATGGCCTCTGGCAAATCCAGAAAAATATCAGCCATTTCATCCCCAGATTTAAAATATTGTTCGGATGACTTTCGTGGTCTTTCCGGATCAATAACTTTTGTTTGTCCCAAAACACACCCCAACGCATCCGTTGCTTCATAATCCGCCGGTGTTGCGAAACACACATCATTCGTTGCAACAATTGGAACATTTAATTCTTTGGCAATTTTAAGGAAACCCGGTTCTGTTTTTATCTCGGCCTCTAATCCATGCCGTTGAATTTCAATATAAAACCTGTCACCAAAAATCCTGGTAAAGTGTTCGGCATATCCCTTGGCCAATTCATCTTGGCCATTCAGTATTGCCATTCCCATTGGCCCAGTATGCGCCCCCGACAAACAGATAACACCATCAGAATGCGCCGCCAATTCATCAAAAGTTATATATACTCCCAAATGATGGTTATCGGTTCGCATATACATAACCCGACTTAATTCACACAGGTTTAAATACCCCCTGTGATTTTGCGCCAACAACACTATTTTAGACAGCGACGATTCACGCAAAATCTTGGGATCCGCAGTATGATGATTTAACGATATTTCCACCCCAATAATTGGTTGCAATTTTGCCGACGGCATAACATCAGAAAACTCTGCGCACCCCGACATCATATTCGTATCGGTCAACGCGCATGCAAACATACCGTTATCTTGGCACAATTCCGGTATCCCTTTCAAAACACCCAACTTTTTATTACTGGCCACCGCCAACGTACTGGCCCCCACAGAAATTTTAGAATGTACACGAAGATGAATAAATCGCGATTGCATATGGGAACAATAGCAAAATTTCATAACTTTGGCAATCACATATTTCGAAAAACATGTAATTTTTTACTCGACTTTTGGCATTCGTTTCATAAACCTTGTCCAAAATAACATAAATACATTCATATCGGTTTCAGGATTTTTTGCAATAGACAACGTATCCCAATCTATGATCCCAGTAATATTCATATCATCATCAAAAAACAAATTGGTTTCATTCAAATCAAAATGCGCCAACACTGGTCCGGTTGTTTGATCGGGCCGTAATTCTTTTTCCGGTTGACGTTCCGGCTGCAACCCACCCCAAAAGCGTTCATAATTTGGTACAGATTGGACTTTAACACTTTGAATTTGGGATATAATATCTTTTATTTGACTTATAATCTTGTCCTCGTTTGCCAATATAGTTTTTGAATCAAAAAAACCAATTGGATGACCGGGTATTTTCTCGCTAACATACATCGGTATATTATCATCAACATACATATCCGGTATCGTCACATTGACAAAGGGCCGCACAAAATCAACCAAGAACTTATGTTCCTGAACACGTTGCAACGTAATATTTCGGAATACTTTGACATAATATTTGTCATTCGCAACACAAACAAATCTGTTCAAGTTTATTTGACGAACAAACTTTATGCTGGTAACACTTTCACCATAAACGCGTTTTATAAAAGATTTTATCCGTGGCGTATACAATGCAACATTTATTCCACCACGAACACGGGCCCTGCGCACCCCATCATGCACAAACATCGCAAGGAAATTTCCAACATAAAACGGTACTTTGCTCATCGCGCCTTCAACTCAACTTGCCATGACAATGTTTATATTTTAATCCCGACCCACAGGGGCAGGGCGCATTACGACGTGCCTCACCCGCGGTATTTAATGATTGGTCGTGTTCCGCACGCTGACGATCAGTGGCATCAACATCGGCACGCGTCAATTCCATACGCGAAATATACGCCACAGACATTATCTTGAAATTATTCATTGTGTTTTTGAACAACCCCAATGCCTCGCGCTTGTATTCATACAGCGGATTTTTCTGGGCATATCCACGCAAACCGATTCCCGTCTGCAAATAATCCATTTGTTGCAAATGCTGTTTCCATACTGAATCCAACGCCCCAAGCATCATTTGACGCGATGCCGTTTGCATCATTTCGGTCCCGTACTTTTGCGCCTGTTGGTTATAACGCGACATGGCCAGGTTTAACAAAGCATCATAAGCCTTGCGATCTGTAATCGTTTCGTCACTTTTCCAATTTTCAATATCGGTGATGTCCAATGCAAAAACACGAACCATAGAATCATGCAACCCCTTGATATTCCAATCGGCCGGCTGGACCCGTTCCGGAATATTATTTTCGCAAATAATTTCAACGACATCGCCAATCATTTCACGCGCCATCGGCCCCAAATCATCCGACACCATCAAATCATCGCGCAGTTTATACACAACACCACGTTGTTCGTTCATAACGTCATCGTATTTTAACAGTTCTTTACGTGCCTCAAAATAACGGGCCTCGACACGCTTTTGGGCTTTTTCTAATGCCTTGGTTATCCACGGATGGGTTATTGCCTCGCCCGGTTTTAGACCCAACGTAGTCAACATTCCGGCCAAACGACTTGCCCCAAATATACGCATCAAATCATCGTCCAAGGCCAAAAAGAATTTTGAATCACCGGGATCACCTTGCCGCCCAGAACGGCCACGCAATTGGTTATCTATGCGACGCGATTCATGACGTTCTGTACCAATCACATACAAACCACCCGCATCCAAAACAATCTTTTTATTCTTCTCTATTGTATCATAGATTTCACGCTTTTTGGATTCATAATCCGGCGCATCTTTGTCCAACCCCGCAATCAAATCTTCGGCGTTTCCACCAAGTTTAATATCTGTTCCACGACCCGCCATATTGGTTGCAATTGTTACCGCACCCGGCGCGCCGGCCTGGGCCACAATCTTGGCCTCAGATTCATGATGCTTTGCATTCAAGACCGCGGGGTTTATACCCAATTTTTTACGAACAATATCCGCCAATTCTTCCGATTTTTCAATCGACACAGTTCCGACCAAGACCGGCTGTTTCTTTTTCATACACACGTCTATTTGATTTATAATCGCCTGGTACTTTTCTTGTTTATTCAGGTAAATTTCATCGTGATGATCAACACGCGCCACCGGACGATTTGTCGGGATAGACACCACGCGTAACTTATAAATTTCCTCGAATTCTGCGGCTTCGGTCATTGCGGTTCCGGTCATACCGGCCAATGTTTCATACAAACGGAACAGATTCTGGTAAGAAATACTGGACACCGTCTGATTTTCCGGTTGCACACGTACGTGTTCTTTGGCCTCGATCGCCTGGTGCAGGCCACGCCCAAATCGCCGCCCCGTCATAACACGACCGGTAAATTCATCGACAATCAACACCTCGCCATCACGCACAACATAGTTCACATTCTTTTGGAACAGGTGATGCGCCAACAAAGATTGTTGAATATGCATAACCAACGCAGCATTTTCCGGTGCATACAAATTATCACCAACCAATAATCCCGCCTCCGCCAACAGACGGGTCACAGAATCCACCCCCCCTTCGGTCAATGTGACATGCCGGTCTTTTTCGTCTTTTTTATAATCTTCCGGTGCCAATTTTGCGACAACCGCATCCACCTTGGCATACAGTTCGCTTATATCTTCGGACGGCCCCGAAATAATCAGCGGTGTACGGGCTTCGTCAATCAAAATACTGTCCACTTCGTCCACAATGCCATAGAACAACGGGCGCAACACCTGTTGATTCTTGCTGAACTTCATATTATCGCGCAGGTAATCAAAACCCAATTCAGAATTCGTCACATATGTAATATCGCACGCATACGCGGCCCGCCGTTCATCATCGGTCATGTCATGCTGAATAATCCCGACACTTAAACCCAAGAACTTATAAACCTGACCCATCCATGCGGCATCGCGCGACGCCAAATAATCGTTTACCGTAATAAGGTGGGCACCCCGACCATATAACGCCTTAAGGTACAGTGCCAACGTCGCGACCAATGTTTTTCCTTCACCGGTTTTCATTTCGGCAATTTGCCCATGCGTCAAAACCATTCCCCCAATCATTTGCACGTTAAAGTGCCGCAACCCAATTGATCGGTTTGCCGCCTCGCGCACAAGGGCGAACGCATCGGGCAACACGTTTTTTTCTTTTTCGCCCGACCGCAGGCGCATACGCAGCACATCGGTTTGCGCCCGCAATTCTTCATCAGACATCGCATGATATTTGGGTTCCAAATCATTTATCAACGACACTGTTTTATCATAAGATTTCACCAATCGGTCATTTGCCGAACCTAAAATTTTCTGAATAATATTCATCGTCTTTACTTTCCTTGGTTTTATATCACGGTATATATAGCAAATTTTGTACCTTGCGGTCAAGACCCTTTATGATATAATACATAAAAATAAATAAGCAAGGCACAATCTTGATTTTTCCGAATTTATATTGCAAAATTATACCAAATGGGAGGAAAATATTATGAAAGAACAGATCAAACAACTGCAAAAATCAGATATATCAAGCGACGTTTTCGTTATCGCACCAACACAAATCGAATATATTGCGGATGTTTTCAGCAAGAATTTCGCAGACACCATGAATATGCGCACCTTTGTATCCCGAATTCACGATGTTGCCATTGAATCATTGCGCAACGCACTGCGCGCCGCCAAAAAGATGGGCGAAAATTGTTAAAATAAACTATCTATTGCACAATTATTGTTCCGGTACCGTAATGGTATCATCATAAATGGAATATACAATACCGTCTTTTGATACTTTCAGGCTGTGCGTGTTGCCGGCGTGCATCGGGACATCGGCGGTTGTTACGTTGCCAAAGTAATCCGCAATACCATCCTGGTTGACATCAACATGCAATGCCGGTGAAGTCTTTTTCGTTGCGCGCAGGTACACAACATTTTCACCAATGTGTAGTATGCGACCGCACTGTGCGGCCGCCCACATCCAATCAAGGGAAAAATAGAACGATATGGAATTATATTGCAATTACGATAAAAAACACTAAGATTATCTGTATGAAAGATCACAGTTTCTGGGTTTATATCTTGTTTGATAAACGTGCCGGCGGAACATATATTGGAGTCACAAATAATCTTGCCCGCAGAGTCTTTGAACACAAGAAAGGATTAGTGCCAGGATTTGCGCACAACAAGGGTATAAATAAGTTGGGTTATTTTGAGTATTACAAATATGTTGATAATGCAATTGCGCGTGAAAAGAACCTGAAAAATTGGCACCGTGCATGGAAATACCGGCTGATAGAAACAATGAATCCAAATTGGGAAGATTTAGCGGCGTATTTGGACGATATAGACCCAAATCACGACCCGTGTAAAGAAGATTTAATTGACCCAAGTACGGGTAAAAAGTGTTTGAATAATTCAAAATTACAAAATTATTCCAGATATTGTCATTGCGGATTTAGTCCGCAACAGGGCTAAACAGTTGTGACACGGTTTTCAAAATTATTCTGAACATTCGTCATAATTTCCAAGCCCCTATGGCGGACCAAGCCCGCCATGACAATTCATGGTGTATAAGATATTGAGAACATAATGAATTATCTGGAATTGTTTTGTGATTCCTGACTAAATCCAAAATGACAATTTATGGATTTTTTCGGGCATCATTTTAATTGTGCTTTAACAAAAAATAAAATTTGATTTTTTGGGGTTTCGATACTATCATTTTACCACGCAGTCAGCAAAAGCATAGCCGTCGCCTTTTCCGCGGCGGAGGAAAGTCCGGACTGCATGGGACGGCACACCGGCTAACGGCCGGGCGGGGTGACCCGACGATTAGAGCAACAGTGACGAAGCGAACCCATATGGGATTCGAGTGAAACGGGCAATCTCTGTGCGCAGCAACTTCAAATAGGCCTCCATTGGTTTGTCCCAGACCGGGGGCGGGTAGAGGGCTTGACACCCTGCGGTAACGCTTGGTGCAGATTAATTATGCTTGCCACCCAATGTTTGGTGTTGAACGCGCCGGAACAACACTGGATTTGGGCGGAACAGAATCCGGCTTATCAGCTGGCTGTACGGCAAACGTCCCCCACGGGGACGTTTTCAATGCCGATAATTATTTTAAACTTTAATGGCAGCCCACACTAACCACTATCCTACATCACCGAACCGGTTGTTGGGTAAAAAGTCAACTGAATTTCGCGCCACCCGGCATATTCATTCGGGGGCAGCATACGCAACGGTTGACACACATTTATCGCAGACCGAATCGTTTCCAAAACATACGCGAATGTCGCATCTGTTTCTGCACGTGCCGCCGATTCGAACCAAACATCCGATACCGTCCCATTTTGGCGCATTTTCAAGTGTGCAACCGCACGAATTCCATCAAGTCCCGGACGCGACGTATCAATATTCCAACAACGTGTCATCGCCACCCGCAACGCATCCACCACCGAAACCGTCAAAGTCC
This sequence comes from Alphaproteobacteria bacterium, assembly GCA_017650505.1. The sequence goes on along the minus strand of JAGCET010000037.1, from coordinate 6,248 downwards.
GATCCAACGACACAATGTTCCGATTCACACGCACAACCGTCTTTTTACGTGGCGCGGGCGCATCATCAGGATTTTTTGTATCGTCATTTTTCTTCTTGTCATCTGGCTTGGTCTTTTCGGCATCTATTATTGTCGTAGACGTAATCTCTTGTGGTGTTTCATCCGCGGCAACCGGTTCCAGTTTTTGTTCCAGCTTGGTGGGTTTGACTTCGTTTTTTTCTTCCACAGTGTTCGTATTATACAAAACCGTTTTATCACCCGAAACACGAACCTCTGATAAATCTATCATTGTTATCTGAATACGGTCGGGCGCAACAAACCGGTCCACACTCGATATAACCACGTCGGCCAAAAATACAAACACACCCAACACTATCAGATGCCCCAACACCGACAGTCCAAAATTTTCAGAAGAGAAATTATCAAATCTGGCCATAAATTTAATTCTCTAATTTTGTACGCAAACCGATTCGTTCAAAACCCGCCGTCTTTAATTTTCCCATCACCGCCATAACCGCACCATAGTCCGCACGCCGATCACCATTTATAACAATGGTCAGTTTTGGGTTTTCACCACGCATGGCCACCGCACGCGCAACAACATCTTCGATATTCATCTGGGTCGTGGCAATGTAATAACGCCCCGCAGAATCGACACTAATTTGCATTGCGTGATCTGTTCCAGTTAAAACCGTAGTTCCGGCGTTTGGCAAATCCAAATCTATGCCATTTGTCATCATTGGCGTCGTCACCATAAACACCGCCAACAACACCGTCATAACGTCAATCATCGGTGTCAAAGATATCGCCGCATCCGTATTTCTGTGTCTTAGCCTGACCATTTTATTCTCCATACATTTTTAATTTCGAATACACCAACAAATCCGCCACATAAATTGCGCGATTTCTTAACCGGGCACGGGCATAAATCGGCTATTTAGAATGTTCCAATTTGTCGTACAATTCATCTGCACGTTTTGTAAAAACCTGGTGCGCAATCGCCGCCGGTATTGCAACAATCAACCCCAATGCGGTCGTCCCCAACGCAATCGCCAATCCCGGCGCAATAACACCAATGCTTACCGATTGATTTGCACCAATGGACGCAAACGAATCCATAACACCCCATACGGTTCCAAACAAACCGATAAACGGAGAAACGTACGCAACCATGGACAAAAACCACAGATTTTTATCAAACGGTCGAATCGCATCATCCGGATTTCCCGTAATTTTTGTGCGTCGCGCCGCACGAAACAATCGTATCTTTTCAACGATTACCGCCCACGACACAACACTAAATATAACCAAAACTATCGACGCCACCGCCGTCACAGCATCGGTCGTGAACAACCGCCACAAAGAAAAACTTCCCATTTTCCATCCTTTCTTTTTATTTCATACTGTCACTAAACGCATTCGCCAAAACCATCGGCATTTGCACCGGGCGACCATCACCATTCAGATATGCCGCCTTGCCGGTAAGTATAGCACAAATTTCACCATTTTTCACGAATTTTTGTTCAACCGATACAGATGCCGCACGAACGGCGGTCACACGAGTTTCGACCGTGAATAAATCGGTTAAAAATAACGGCCTCAGGTACCGAATCGATAATTCGCAAACAACCAAACCCACATCCCCTGGAACCGGACACGCAATTTTACCCAACCAGGCCATACGTGCACGTTCGGCAACCTCTATATACCGGCCGTGATACATTATGCCACCCGCATCAGTATCCGCATACGCCACCGAAAAATTAAACTTATGAACGTCCATTGCCATATCCACCATAGCTTCTTTGATTTTTCTGTTTTAATTCTGCCAACCGTGCTTTTTCAACATTCCAATCCTGCTGGACCACGGCGGCGGCCGCGCGTATTTTGTTCACATACTCCGGTTTAACCCCGGGATTATTTCCATCACAACAAAAATGTCCAAAACTATTAAACGCCTTGATGGTTTCCGGTTCCATTAAAACAACTGACCGACCATTTATAATGTTATCGAATACAACATATAAATCCTGCATGTACCTTTCACGATCATACTGGGGTCTTATAAAATTATTATCACTGTACTTCTTAGTATAGTCATTAAAATCTTTTGCTGCTAAAATTGATTGAACCACACCGTACTCCGGTGTCATTTTTGATACAAAACGTTTATAAAAATCATCAAGGCTATTTTCCCCAATCTTTTTTAAAATCGGCGGGAATATAAACTCATCTAAATACCACCCACGATGAAGCATTATGGCATTATTTCGATCATCATATAAATTTGCTTCCCCGCCTTTTGCATAATCACGTAACAAATATATCGCAGTCACATAGATATTCATTAAACGCGCGGCTTGCGAATAAGTAATAACATCCTCGACCCGCTGTTTCGGCGTCCCGTCACCATAATTCACAAATGACGTTCTATATTTAATCCAATTTCGTTGATTCAATATAAAGCGTATAATTTCATTCTTCCTACCTGCACGCAAATCCGTCATCACTTTATCATAAAGTTCTTTATCTACACAAACACCTTTTTGCCTTGCACTTATCGATGTCATAAATTCCCCCTTTGTTATTACTTTTCCAACCCCATATGGCGATAGCCTGCATCGGTCACGACGCGTCCACGGGGCGTACGTTGAACCAATCCCAATTGCATCAAATACGGTTCTATGACATCTTCAATAGTGTCCGCAGATTCAGACAACGCCGCCGCCAAATTATCTATTCCAACCGGTCCGCCGGCATAATGTTTGATTATCGCATTCAGGTATTCGCGATCAACCTGGTCCAGGCCACATGAATCTATATGTAATTGTGTCAACGTAGTACGAACCACGTCGTCCGTGATAACACGGTTTCCGGTTGCCGCGGCAAAATCACGTGCGCGCTTTAACAATCTGTTCGCAATACGGGGTGTACCACGTGAACTTGTTGCCAATGCCAATGCACCATTTTCATCTATATCCATACCCAATATTCCCGCACTGCGCCGAATAATACGCGCCAAATCATCCGAGGAATAAAAACTTAAACGCAAATCTATGCCGAATCGGTCGCGTAATGGATTAGATAACAAACCGGTCCGCGTCGTCGCCCCAACAAGAGTAAACGGAGGCAGGTCGATTCTTACACTTTTTGCCGATGGCCCTTCGCCCAACATAATATCCAACTTAAAATCTTCCATCGCAGAATATAAAACTTCTTCAATCGCCGTGGGCAACCGGTGAATTTCATCTATGAATAAAACATCCATCGGTTCCAATGCCGTCAATATCGCCGCCAAATCCCCCTGTTTGGTAAGCATCGGCGCCGAAGTCGCCCGAAAATTTGCCCCCAATTCATTTGCAATAATATGCGCCAATGTGGTTTTGCCCAATCCCGGCGGCCCATATAACAAAACGTGATCCATCGGTTCACCACGTCCACGGGCCCCCGATATAAAAACAGACAAATTTTGTTTTAACGCATCATGACCAATAAAATCAGATAAAACCTTTGGCCGAATCGAACCCGCAACTTCGTCCGGTATATTTGGATTCAAAAACCTGTCTTTTATTGCATTTTCCATGTATGCCCCGCAAACTATAATAATTTAGTATCGGCATTTTCACGACCCACATACGCCTTGAAATCATTATACATTTGACGTAAATCGGCCGGAGTACCGTATGTTGCATCGGCACCGCGAATCTTTATAGTTTCCAAATCTATTAGTGCCTGTTTCTTCAACACCTGGGTCAGGTGTACGCCAAAATTTTTGGCTTCTTCGGTTTCTTCGGCACCCTGCAGCAACAGACCGCGATTCGGACGTGGCGACAAAAATGCAAAATCGGACGATGACGAATCGGGCGACACCAATACAAAGCCCGAAATCTCTGGCCGACGCATCAACATTTGCATCACGTACCACGCACCCAATTGGTGACCGGCAATCCATATCTTGTCACTGTCTTCATTATGGTTTTGAATCCAATCTATGACCGTTGCGATATCCAACATATTATCGGCCGTGGTACCAAGTGCCCCTTCGGATTCCCCAACACCACGATAATCAAACCGTACCACAGAAAATCCAATATCCATAAATGCACGAAACATCGCATAGGAAATCCGGTCATTCATATGATGCTTTTGACGTGGATTTCCCGACAATACGACCGCCAATGGCGCCCCAACTTCTTCGGCCTTGTGATACACCGCGTGCAATTTTCCAATTTCACCAGATATTATAATATCAACCATTTCTACACCTTGTTTTTTACTTTACGTATCTTATAGAACAAATCACTATCATTTTTCAATAAAAATTTTTGCTTTGACACGAATGGCCATAATGTTTTAGAATAAAGCGAATACAGGAAAGGTTAAATTATGATAAAGTCGTTATATGTCAGTATTTTCGGGATAATCGCCACATCTGTGGCGCTTGGTGCAACAGAATATATCCAAGAAAACTTTCAAACTATTTACACCGAAACGCCGGTTCAATCTTACTATGCTTATCCGGACGACCCCAATTTTGTCCCGGAAAGTGAATTTATGCAACGTGCAGACGATATTGACTATGACCAAAATATCATGGATGCCCGTAATTTTGAGGCAGAAATGCATCCGGGTGTTATGTTTGCAGAACGACCGATGGTAATATGCCGTAATTTTGGATGCACACGCCTAAATGACAAAATTACACGTACGTTCTTGTTTAACAGCCTTGTCAACACATTTATGATGAATGCGCACTCACGCATATACATATGCGAAGCAGATCCTTTTTCACGCGATTGCCTGCAATCGGGAATCACCATACCGGTCCGTTCCGGGATCGCAAACGCGTTGGTAAAAATTCCCAAGGCCACCATTTCCCAGGTAAATGTTTCAACGGGTTTGTCGCGTGCAACGGTAAATATGACCTATGAAATGTTGGTAAATGGTATAAGTCGCCTGTGCGAGCCCACAATTATGGACGTTATTATACCCAATAACTCGGCGGCAATGCTGGCCAATCGTGAATTTACATGTAATATGACCAGTGATGGTTTCAGCAACGTATCGTTGATGGTAAATTTAGACTATATCGATTTGAACTATGGCATTTTGGGTGGATATTATTCCATCGGAACCCAGGGGCCAACCACGGGTGGTGGCACCGGATACGCATTATTCAAGACCGAATTCACAACCGGTGGTATGCAATTCCGCGCGGCGGTCGACGAAAACAATAACCTGATTCAGACGATTCAGCCGGGCGAATACGCGGTCGAACCATTACAAAAGTAATCTTTCTGGGGCTTGAAAATTTATATCATAAATGCTATGCTTTTCCCAAAGGGGCATTGGACATATGAACAAGGTGGTTCTTGTTGTTGATGATGACGAAATTTTACGGGCGGGAATTGCGCACGGCCTGCGTGATGCAGGTTTTGACGTGCTAACCGCACCAAGCGCCGAATTCGCGACCGAAATATTGGGGCGCGTGTCTGTCGATGCAATCGTTTTGGACCGAATGTTGGGTGGTCTGGATGGTCTTAGTTTTCTTAAACAGATACGCAATTCCGGCACAATGACACCAACCATCATGCTAACCGCGATGTCCGGGCCTGAAAATACCATAGACGGCCTTATGAACGGTGCCGATGATTATTTGGCGAAACCTTTCCAAATGCGCGAGCTAATTTTGCGCATCGGCAATATAATAAATCGTGATAAAGCATATGATAAACGCATGCCACCGGGGCTTTATATCACAAATGACGAATTTTTTGTACTTGACCATAATGGCACCCCGAATACTATCGCGCTGTCCGGTGAAGAAAAGAAGTTATTACAAAATCTGATTAGTCCGATTGGTGGCATTGTTCATGCACAACCAATGGTTGCAAAACGCTTGCGCAATAAATTAAATAATGTATTATCAGGCATAGATATAATAACAGTTCGTGGCCGTGGATATAAAATGATATGTCCAACCACCGACCACAACAATAACCAAGGTGATAAAAAATGAGAATAATTCCACGCAGTTTCTTTTGGCGAACAATATTACTGATATTGGTTCCATTGGTCGTGACCCAGGTTATTATTGCAAATGTATTTTTTGGAAATCATTGGGCACGTGTACACGGAACAATGGCAAGTTCTCTGTCCGGGGAAATCACAACACTGATGAATTTTATTGACAATGGAAATACCGACGCGGCCAAATCAATGGCAACGGATCTTGGAATTAAAATTTT
>JAGCET010000036.1 GCA_017650505.1 Alphaproteobacteria bacterium | reverse complement strand
CCCACGCACTTAAAACATTGGCGGACGTAATTGTGCAACCGGTTATGTATGTTGGAACCGAACTTTCGTTGGCCGCAACCGGTGTGATAAGTTCGGCAAATTGTGTTCCATCTGGATTAGACCATGCAAATTCGATGGCACCGATTTCAAATGCATTTATGTGTATTACTGGGAATATAAATACGGTTATGCTGGCGGGTACGGCGGGCGGATTTGCGTTGATGAATTACGCATGGATGGGATTGGGTGGCGGTGTGTTGACGTGGCTTGCGGGATTATTGACCGTTATAATGTTTATTGTTATCGGATTTGATTTGTTCTTTCAAATATTGTCCGTGGTATTCAGATTGATATTTATAATCATATTTTTACCGCTGTTTGCGGCGGCGGCCGCATTCCAAAAAACTTGGTCAATGGCCGCAAAAGTTCCAGGCAAAGCGATAGATATGTTGGTCAATGCGGCGGTCAAAGTGATTGCGATTTCGTTAAAGGTTGTGATTGTTTATGCCGTTGTTTCTTTTGCCGGTTCCGAAGTTTTCCCGGGGGCCGGAATATTCCCGCCATTATTGCAAAATGAAATACATGATGCCAAGGCGATATCTGTGAATGCGGTGTTTTCAAAATGTGAATCGTACGCAACGGTTGGTGATACGGTTGATAAAGATTTATTCCGTGAATGCTTTGAAATTGAACAGGCATCCGTTACGGCACAATATCCACACGCGTTTGATTTCTTGCGTGATGGTTGGGGATTTTTAACTTTGATGATTGGATTATTTTTCTTATACTTGTATGTCATAAGTCCCAAAATTGACAAGATGTTGTTGGCCGAAACTCCGGCGTTTTTGCCTTATAAAAAAACGGGGGATTCCGACAAAGGCGGACTTGATGATTTTGGGGGCGAAATGAAAAAGTTCGGAAAATTGGCGTGGAAAAAGCCGCAACAATGGTTGGATAAATTGGTGCCAGAAGAATGAAGAAATTTGTGAAAAAATTTTTGCATTTTTTCACAATCGCAATTCTTGCGTGTGGTCTTTGCACACCGGTTTTGTCCGATGTAGGCAATATTGTGACCGGCGACATTGGCGACTATGGCGCATGGACAACCGAACACAATCGTGAAGAACTTGTAAATGCCGCACGTCAAGATTTTGCAGAATTTGGTGCAGGATATGAACGCGAATATATCGAAACCGGTGTTCCGGTAGAAGCCAAGCTGGGAATAACTTTTATAAGTGGACTGTCTTATGTTGCCAAAGTTTTGGATAATTCACTAATCAGATTTGTTAAAATATTTTTGATTGTTGCATTTATATTTTGGGTTATGTTCGAGGCATATCGTCTTATTACTGATTCCAAGGTTCGGGCGATGCCGACATTCTATGACATTGTGAAAAAAGGGATTACACTTGGTTTGTGGTTGATAGTTTTGGGATTCGGATTGCAACGGTTGTTTGGCGAAATTATGGGGCCGATTATTTCATTTGGGTCATACCTTGCCAATATGATTTTGGACACGGTTGCGGAAAGTGGCGGATTCGTTCTGTCGGATACTTGTGCGGCGGTTCGCGACTATGCCGCAACACACATGAAGCACACGAACATTATAGATACAGAATTTGCCGCAAATATTGTATGTTTGCCAACACGTATGTCCGGGTTTTACTATGGCGCGATTAAATTTGGTTGGCAACTTATGCATTCCGGTTTGGGTCTTCATACTTTCACATTTGTCGCGGGCGCAATACTTGTTGGTGTGTTCACTTACACCGCGTTCAAATTCGCATTTGTTGCATTTGGCGTTATCGCAGAATTATTTTTGGTTGTGATAATGTTGCCGTTCACCGCGATTGCGGAAACGATAAACAAGACATCTTATAAAGGTATTGCGGGCGATATATACAATGGATTTTTGGGACTGTTCAAAAATTTTAATTTATCGTCCCAGGTAAAAAAGTTCATTGATGCGTCCGTACATTTCGTATCATTGGCTATCGTTGTTGCGGTTGGTGGTGCGTTGCTTAAATTTGGTATAGATGTAAACCATGCAACGCATACATTGCAAATCGCAAATGATGATACAATCGTACTGATTATAACCGGTGCATTGGTTGCGTATATTGCGGCCCATACCGAAGATATTGCAAAACAGATTGGCGGCGCCATAGACTATACATTGGGTTCCGAATTGAAGAAAGATATCACAACACTTTATAATGATACAAAAAAGAAAACGACAGAATTTATAAAGGCATTGAAAAAGAAATAAGTTGTTATTCGGCAAATTTTACAAATTGTCGCGCAACTTTTTTTATTCCGATTTTGTTGAATGCAATCGTCAATATTTCATCGTGCGCTTCAATAACAACACCGCGCCCCATTTCAGCGTGCACAACCAATTTCCCAACAATATTTTCATACTTTGGTTTTGGAACCTGCATCGGTTTTTGGGCAGGCGTGCGATGCGGTGACGTACCACCGGCAAAATCCAAAAATCGTCCATCCATTTCCGCAATAAAACGTGCCGGCGGATAATATTGGCGCGACCCAAAAATCACACGTGACATAGTATTTGTTATAATTGCACGTCGACGCGCGCGCGTTAATGCAACATATGCCAAACGGCGTTCTTCTTCCATTCCGCCTTCTTTGATAGATTTATCATTTGGGAAAATTCCATCTTCCCATGCGGGTAAAAACACCGTATCAAATTCCAAACCTTTGGCGGCATGAATCGTCATAATACTTACCGCCGCGACATTATCGTTTAGTTCATTATCATTTTCGTCCGTCGTCATAAGTGTGGCATGTTCCAAAAATTCCGGCAAAGAATCGTATGTTGAAATAACATTTGTTACCAATTCACGAATATTCGACAATCGTTCTTCGGCATCGGTGTCATGCGATTCGCGCCAATACTTCATATATCCCGCATTTTCTAATAATTTATTTACCGCATCTTTTGGTGGCATATTTTTCCAATCAAAATCAAACACGGCCAAAAATTCACGTGCGGCGATTCCCTGTTTCCCACCGAATCCCGCCGTGCGCAATCCGTTTACCAATCCGCCACCCATCGCACGCATTTTTGCAATTGCCGATGGTCCAAACCCACGGCGCGGCCGCGCAATAATTCGCGCAAAAGAAATATCATCTTCGGGATGCACCAACAACCGCACATACGCAACGACATCACGAATTTCCATACGGTCATAGAACTTTGTTGCACCAACCAATCGATATGGAATGCGCGCCGTTGTAAATTCTTCTTCGAATCCGCGCGACAATGACCCGGTGCGAATCAGTACCGCAAAATCAGAATATTTACCATCGGCATAGCGCAAAATGGTATCGGCAACCAACTTCGCTTCGTCATAATTTGATGGAACGGTTAGAACATAAACCGGTTCACCACCAGATTTGCCATCCGCCGGGCGCAGGTCTTTGCCCAAACGTCCGTTGTTATGACGTATCAGTGAATTTGCCGCGCCAAGTATATTTCCGGTACTGCGGTAATTTGTTTCCAACCTTATAATCGTGGCGCCCGGGAAAGTTTTATCAAAATCCAAGATATTTTTTATTTCTGCGCCACGCCAAGAATATATCGATTGGTCATCATCACCAACACAACATATATTCGGCGAATCGATTCCACGCGTCAGTGCCCGCAACAATTGCATTTGTGCGTTGTTTGTATCTTGGAATTCATCAACCATAATGTATTTGAATTGTTTTGAATATTTTTCCCGCACATCGGGTGCCGATTCAAACAAGTCCAAAACCATCAAGATAATATCGCCAAAATCCACCGCACCCAAACGGCGCAATTCGGCATTGTAATTATCCAATATTTGACGCGTGCGCACCCCCAGGTCAGAATTTTCAACACGTCCGCGGTCTTTGATATTTGAAATTTTTTCAACCCAATCACCGGCATCATATTCTTTGGAATCTGCGCCCATCGTAGCAAAGACATTTTTCAACACGGCCTTTTGTTCATCTTCGCCATAGATTATAAAGTCCTGTTTTAATCCGACACGTGCCGCATTCGCATGCAATATTTTCAAACACACCGAATGAAAAGTTCCGCACCATAAATCACGCGCGTAAAATCCGCCGTCCATATCGGCCAACATTTCACCGATTCGATTTTTCATCTCGGTCGCGGCCTTGTTAGTGAATGTCAGTGCCAAAATCTGCCACGGCGCGGCAAGACGGCGCGACAATATATGCGCGACACGCGTCACCAACACGCGCGTTTTTCCGGTCCCGGCCCCCGACAACACCAAAACCGGGCCTTCGGTCGTTTCAACCGCCGTTTGTTGTTCGGCATTAAGATTTTCTGGAATTAAACTCATCGTTTGGTTATAATACCATAAAATTAAATTTGGGAAAGAACAAAATAATGGTGAAGTAAAATGTCACGGGTTATTTGCTTTGATATCGAAACGACGGGGTTTGAATACCTGCGTGGCGACCGCTGCATTGAAATTGGTGCGGTGGAAATCATAGATGGCAAGATTACAGACCGCACTTTCCACGAGTACATAAATCCCGAAGGCAAAATTATTCCACCTGAAACATATATGGTTCACAAAATTTCAAATGCATTCTTGGATGACAAACCAAAAATGTCGGTTGTTGCGCCAAAGTTTTTGGAATTCATTGGCGATTCACCGATTGTTGCACATAACGGATTGGACTTTGACTTTCCATTTGTGAATCATGAATTAGAAATGTTAGGGTTACAGCAAATTCCACGTTCGCAAATGATGGACACATTGGTAATTGCACGAAATCGCGTCTTTGGACCAAAGGCATATACACTGGACGCGTTGGCGAAATGGTTTGGAATATCACTGACGGCACGTGCCGATGCGCACGGCGCACTGATTGACAGTGAAATTTTGGCCAAGGTTTATTTGGAATTGGAAAATACTGCACCGGCACCGGAAATTTCTGAAATAGTGGAAAAGCAACACGCGGCATTTTTGAAACACCCAAAGATTGGCGCCGATTTTCCGTATCGACAATTTCCCGCCCCTGAATCCGAACGCGCCATTCACGACAAATTCATGGCAAAAATAAGTGAAGGTTAGTTATTGTTTTCAATATGCACCGAATAATGTGGCACGAACATTCGGGTAACGCTGTGTGAATATCGAGCAATACGTGGCACAAACTTCACTGCACGCTTCGCTACTATTTTGTGCTTGTAAAAAGATCCAACTCGATGCAATACCATTTGTACCGCTGACAATCGGGTTGGTCATTTTACAATAACAAAAACGTGCATTATTCGGTAATGGTTCGCCATTTTTATGGTTATTATACGATGTGTCTAATGTTGACCATAATGATTCGGGGGCGTGCGCATACAGGGTTGATGCACTTTCCGAAATACATGCACATATACCCCGAACTTCTTTATGGCACCATGTGCCCGTACAATTACCCCCGGGGTATGTTATACCCGTTTTATATCCGAAAGTGACACCCCAATCACCACGTTCCATACTGTTAAACAATGTATCACTGCAAGCCCCTTGGGAACTTCCGCCATTTATCTGCTTCCGACAGAAACCATTCCCTTGAACGTTTGCAGGCAGGTTTGCCATGACGGGTAATGGTGCGGGCGCGGTTATGCCGTGACATCCCATAATGTCCCCTGGGGGTCGCTGTCATTACGTGTTAATTCATGGTCAATTGCGTATTGCACAGCCGCATTTAATGTAGATGCACGAACAAGTCCGTTTTCAAATGTGTTATGTTCCGCACTGTAAATTGGGGTGCCGGTCAATATACCCGGACCATACCACCCACTGGCATGGAGTGTGGTTCCGGTATATGTGACGACATTTTGGTCGTTCAATTCCCTTATTTTACCATTTTTTGCATTGGTGGCATCAAGCACAGCATCGGCTGTCGGTACGCCGTCCGATGCACCGGTGGCAAGGTCGCTCACAATATCACGTACCACCGACGGTCGATGGTGGTGTCACAATTTTATCCACCGTTGTACCGACGGGCAGGGGTTGTATTAAATCCTGGCTGCGTCCAACACGGTCATTTACGTATTCTTGACTGGTAACAATATCGTTTTCTGATTCGTCCGGTGTTTTCTGTTGATACGCAACATCTGCATACGCCGCCGATGCAAATATACCAAATAATAAAATAACCTTTCTCATTTTTTCTCCTTTTTTTGTTTAGTTCCAGAGCATAAGTTCTCCTCCATTGGAGGAGTACGGCCTAGCAGGCCGGGAGGTGGTTAGAGCATTCGTTTTTATTCCGTGTTCTCTAACCACCCCGGTGGGTTCCACCCACCACCCCTCCAATGGAGGGGAACTTGCAATAATCCCATCTATTTCATACATTTTCTTTCCACTTACACTAACCCTTGCCTTGACGCAGGCGGGACCAACACTAACCACTAATTACTGCATTTGCAATCATTTCTACCGCGTGATTTGGCACCAGTGATTTTTTCGCCATCTTGTCCAACCGTGTGGGGTTATCAAATAATTCGGTCAATGTCGCGGTCAACCATTTCGGTGTAAATTTATCTTGTTGTATAGCAAAGCCGCCACCAAGTTTTTCAAAATTTGCCGAATTTGCCGCCTGGTCTGGGTTTATGCCAAGTGGCACCAATATTGCCGGACGACCAATAGTTGTGATTTCTATTACGGTGCTGGCCCCGCCGCGACTAATAATCAAATCAGAATCAACTATTGCGCCGGCCATATCGCGTATAAACGACAACACATTCGCATGAATTTTGTTATCGGCATAGAACTTTTGTAATTTCGCAACGTTTTCTGGGCGTGTTTGATGTGTGACGAAAATCTTTTTATTCTTCATCGCAACAACCGCCGCCGGTACAACAGTATCTAAAATTTGTGCGCCCAGCGACCCGCCCGTCACCAACAATCGTGATTCACCCGGCAACTTGGCCCCCGCATGCGCAATAAAATCGTGCCGCACCGGCAGGCCAGTGTAAACGACTTTCGCAGATGTATTTTTCGGAATGCCAGAAACATCATGAAAACTGGTCATCAATGTTTTTACCCACCGTAGTGCAAATCGATTCGCACGACCAATTGCGCCGTTCTGTTCGTGCAGGAATGTCGGAATATGCCATACGTGCGCCGCAAAAACCGCCGGCACAGACGCATAACCGCCGAACGCAACAACACGGTCCGGACGTGAAAATGCAAATCGCAAAACCAGTGCAATCGCCGACACACCAATTTTGAACAGTGCAAAAACCTGGTTCAAACGACTTTTTGCACCAACACCCGACGCCCAAATATGCACGCGTCGCACACCCGCCGGTGCACCATCAGAAACCATTTTCTTTACGCGACCATCGCACGAAATTGTGATGCGATGTCCACGCGCGGCGATTTCTGATGCGACCGCCAGCGCCGGAAACACATGTCCACCCGTCCCCCCTGTCGCAATCCATATTTTCATATTATAATCCTTTTGTTATTTCCACTTGTCTTCACGCACCACGGCCAAAACCATACCGAACAGCAAACAAAACCCAACCAACGAACTGCCGCCATACGAAATGAATGGCAACGTCATACCCTTTGGTGCAAACAGGTGAAGTGTTGAAACCATATTTATACACGTCTGGATTCCAAACAATGCCGCCGCGCCACCAACCGCATAGAACACAAACCGGTCGCGTGCATTTAATGCATCGGTCACCAACAACTTTAACACGTATATCAGCAAACACAGCAAACCGCACGCCAATATCGCACCCAAATCTTCAACTATCGCGGCATAGATAAAGTCCGTATGTACATCGGGCAAAGATTGTTTTATAAACGCGTCATCACCACGACCAAACAAACCACCGTGTTGAATCGCCTGAACCGATTGGGTCACCTGGTAATTATCGCCGGTGCCGGTCAATAATGCATCTATACGATTATGTACGTGCGACATCGTGTGATACGCAAACACCAACATTCCACCGGCCAACGCAACCAGCGCACCAAATATGTACCACGGCAAACCCGCAATCACCAACATGATTACCAATACGCCAAGATATAATAAACTTGTCCCGACATCGGGGTGCGTCAATATAATTCCTAACATTGGCAAAAATATAGCAAGGTACGCCCACCAACTTAACCACCGTGGTTTCCACGCGTCACCCGCAAAAAACATCCTGTCGCCAAACTTTTCGCGCATTTTCGCCAAAAACCACGCGGTCAAAAATATAAATCCCGGTTTCATAATATCGGCGGGCAATATGTTTATACCGGCAATTGAAACCCAACGCGAAGAACCCTTAATCACGTGTGGCGCCACCACCGTCACACCCAACAGAGCAAGCCCAACAACAACGTCCAACAAAGACAAACGCAGAATCATTTTTTTATTCAGCATACTGGTGACAAACAAAACCACAATCCCCGTGATGTAAAACGGCAAACCCTTTACAATAAAGAAATACCACGGTTGCGGCGGATTCATACGTTCGGCGGCAACACTGCCCGCGGAAACGGCAAAGAACATACCAATGCCAATCATCAACAGAACAATGTATAACAACCGTCTGTCTGTTTCAAAAAACCAACTGGTCACTGCACTTTCTTCGGTCCGTTTGAACATTATTTTTCCTTTATGCGAATTTTAACAACATCAATGCCAATCCAGAAAACATAATGGACAGCACAAAAAACCGGTCTACTATTTTTGTTTCACTCCACCCCAATTCTTCAAAGTGATGATGCAGTGGCGCGCGCAAGAATATTCTGCGCCCTGTGCCGGTTGCGCGACGTGTAATCTTAAAGAACATTGTCTGAACAAAAGATGACAACAATATCAAAACCATCATCGCCGCCGCAATGCCCATAATAATTTCGGATTTCAACAGCATTGCAACCGTTCCCATAAAACCGCCCAACGCCAATGAACCAACATCACCCATAAATATGGATGCAGGTTTCGCGTTAAACCATAAAAATCCAAGCACCGCACCAAATGCCGCACCCAACACAGGGTACAAACCACTGGTCCCCGGCATAAACAGAACCGTATCCATAAAACCGATGCGTGTTGCGCCATAAAGCGCGACAACCAACACCAACAAAACCGGGATATACAATTTTGCCAACATTCCATCCAAACCGTCTGTGATATTCGTCGCATTCGCACCACCACAGATTACAAAATATGCAAACACATAATAGAAAATACCCAACGGGAAAATTATTCCGAATGGCAATGCCAAAGAATATTCCGGAATATACGACGGCATTGTTTTATTTATCAAATACGCCAAGATTATAACAAAGATTCCTTCAATAACAAGGCGCACCGATGGACGCAGTCCGTTTGATGCTTTCTTGGATTGACTGGTCACCTTTTTATAATCGTCGATAAAACCGACCGTTCCGAACATGACAAGCGACAGCAACGCAATCCAACCGGTTTCACTTGCAACCGGCATAAACAGAATTGCGCCAACCAACGCCGCAATTAAAACCAAAATTCCACCCATCGTCGGTGTACCGGCCTTTTGCCGATGCGATTCGGGAACATTTTCACTGATTGGTTGACCTTTTTTCTGCCACGTATGCATAAGTTTTATAAACGGTCGCCCAAACAGCATCATAACAACAAACGCCGTTGCGAAAGCCGCGCCAAACTGAGTCCACCCGCCAAAGAACAGTCCAAATCCACGTGATAAAAAATAATCTGTAAGCATAAAAATCTCCTTTTATGTCTTTATTTTATCACAATAGTTTCAATAATGAAATTTTATTTGAAAAAATTTTTCTTAAAAAACACCACCAACCACTGCATCGCCCCCAGAACTTTTTGCAGACGGTGCCGGGTTTGGTTTTTGGCCGGGTTTAAAGGCTTCGATAATAATTGGACCATTCGGGTCGTCGGTAGCGGCCGCGCCACTGTTACGATTCACACGCACAAAATTCAAACCATCAGGCACGGAAAACGGCTGATTTTTCTCGTTCGCCAATACCGTGGTCATAAAGTCCGAAAATACGCGCGCGGCCATATGACTGCCCGCACCTTTACCAAGTGGCTTTGGCGTATCAAATCCCAAATACACCCCGGCAATCAGGTTTTTCGAAAACCCGACAAACCAAACATCTTTTACATCGTTTGTTGTTCCGGTTTTTCCGGCAATGGTATGCCCGGCGACGGCGGCCTGGCGTCCGGTACCACGTTCAACCGCGCCCTGTAATATCGACACAATTTGATACAGACTTTGGGCATCTGATAATGGTTCCGCTTCGGTTTGTTCGGGGGTGGGTTCTGCATCCGGGGTCCAACTAATAATATCTGATTTTTGACCGCCAATCACATTACCATACCGATCTTCGATATAATCAACCATTTGTGGTTTTATGCGGCGACCACCATTCACAAACGCCGAATATCCCAACACCAATTTTTCCAACGTGGTTTCGCCCGACCCCAAAGCCATAGACAGATTCAAATTATCCATATTTTCGGGATACACACCGAATCGTTTTGCCACTTCGATTGCGTCTTCGACACCAATTCTTTCGACCATTTTCACACTTGGCACATTGCGCGAAGTCTCCAACGCAAGTCGCAACGGCACATCGCCAAGGAACTTTTTATCATAATTTTCTGGTTTCCATTGCATATTATTTTCGCGCCACCCAACAATCGGCGTATCAGAAATTATTTCTTCGGGCGACAATCCGCGTTCCAATGCGGCCAAATATACAAAGGGCTTTATCGTACTGCCAATCTGGCGCATTGCCTGGGTCGCGCGGTTAAAAGAACTTTGCGCGAACGAACGTCCGCCCGCCATTGCCAATATTCGCCCCGTGTGCGGATTCATCGCGATAATTGCGCCCTGTAATTTTTCGGTGCGTCCATTGTTATATGTATCCAACGCCTTGTTCAGTGCGGCGGACGCGGCGCGTTGATATTCGGGAATAATAGTTGTTTTTATATATAAACCTTGGTTATACAAAACTTCGCGACCTAATTTTTCCAACAGTTGCCGCCGCACATCTTCGGCAAAGTATTGAAATTCATCTTCCATTTGTGCGGTGAATCCGCTGTTGATATTTAACGGTTCGGCGGCGGCGGCATCGGCCTCTGCCTGGGTAATAAATTTTTCTTCGACCATACGGCGCAGGACGTAATTCCGGCGTTCTTCGGCACGGGCGCGATCATTTGGTGCCTTTGGCAATGATGCCAAAAATGCACATTCCGACAAAGACAATTCCGACACCGGTTTGTTAAAATACATCAACGCCGCCGAACCGACACCATACGCGCGCGCACCCAAAAATATCTGATTCAGATACAATGTCATAATATGCTTTTTTGAAAAAGCACGTTCCAGGCGCAGCGCCAAAATCGCCTCTTTTATTTTTCGCGACATAGTGCGGTCGGACGTCAGAAAGAAATTTTTTGCAACCTGTTGCGTAATGGTCGACGCACCGGTAAAGGTTGTATTGAAACCAAAACTGCGCATCATATTGTTTACGGATGCACGAATTATACCCTGGACATCTATGCCGGGATGGGTCCAAAAATTTTGGTCTTCGGCGGCGACAAAAGCGTTCACCAATTGTGTCGGCATATCATCAAAATCAATAAACACACGGCGTTCTTCGGCATATTCAATCAACAACGAACCGTCGGACGCATACAATCGTGTTGCAACCGGTGGCGCATAGGTCGCCAATTTACGATAGTCCGGTAAATTTCCACCATAAATCAGAAACAGTGTCGCAACGCCCGCAACCGCGGCCACCACCATCCAGAAAATAATATGTAAAAAAACACGAAAAACTTTTTTCAATTTCATGACATGGATTCTAAAATAAAAAAATTTCATTTGCAAGCGCGATATGAAATTGCTAAACTGACCCACGAAAGGATTTTTACAGGGAGGTAGTTCCATGAGAAAATTTATTGTTTCAATATGCGCAATCTTGACCACAACCAGTGCAATGTCCGCAAGTCGTGAACCGCATGTTGTTAGTGGTTCGCTTGCGACTGCGTGGGCCGTTGGTGCACCGTACTCGCAGAATGTGTATAATACTTTTACCAGTCCAGAATATTTTAACAACAAATCAAATCCGTCTGATAAAGATTTAAATGATCAGGAAGGGACATATGGTGGTGGTGAAGGCGCAATAATTGGAATTGTGGCTCGAAAAATTTATGCAAATGGTGGTGAATTTTGTGCAACTCAAATTCAAGCGGCAAACAATAATATGAATATGCATTCATGGATAGATTATTATAAGAATTCATTTGGATGTATGGTCGTTTGTAAATCTGGTTATCAGGGTGAAACTTGTGACGAACAGGTTAGCAGCGAAAACACAACCTGTACAACGACGGATTTCAGCCAGGGCATTTTTAGTAGTAATGTGCTTAAGAAAAGTCAGGTAAAAACTAGTGGAAAAGATACTGGACGTTTTACAGAAGATATGGATGTTTTTGTACACGAAGGCGGATATGGTTCGGGCGACAATAGGAGTTCTTATGATACACTTTTGGGTGTTGTTGGTGTAAAGGCGCACGGATTGGTTGTTGCGCCTGTCAGAGTTGAAGGACGCAGGTGGGGAACCGCCGTCTTTGGAAACCGAAGTCGTATTAAAAGTGTTTATTCTAATGGGCATACTACATTGTTATGCGCTGCTGGATATGTCAAACAGGGGGATGATTGTGTAAAAAGTGAACAATGCAAATTGTTAGAAAATTTAGATAACATGTGTCCAGGGTATAATAGTAGTGAGTACAACGCAGATGTTCACAATTTGAAAACAAAAGTAAGACCGGGTCTGCAACTTGGTGGTCATGAATCAAAATGTTCATATTTTGAATGTAAGCAAGGCTATGGATTCAAAAATGATACTAGCAAGGAATGCATTGAGTGTAGTGGTGGAAAAAATTATGCCGATGCTGATACCGGTGTCTGTAAAACATGTAGCGAAAAAGAATTCGTTACCACGGGTAGTAATGGCAAGAAAACGTGTGGGGCTTTACCCGGTTATTCCAAATTAAAAATGCAAAAGGGACAAAACGAAAACCAAGATAGAAAGTGTTGGATGGAAACAGATAAATTTGATTTTACAGAATGTGTGCGATGCCCTGCAACTAATACATGGAAAGACCACAGGTGTCAATAATGCAGGATTATAATTCTACAAAAGAAAACACCGGGCGTGCCGGTGTTTTCTTTGACTGTATGTATTTTTAATTCAATAAATCACGGGCGCGCATCAACAAATCAACCGCATGGTCGACGCGTGTCATATCTATTTCATTTTGGGCAGTTGGTTGTGGCGTAAAGGGCGCGCGCGGTACGGGGCGCGCAATTGGTGCAACCGCACCCGAAACAAATTCGCCATTGTGTATCATTTTCTTTACACCTGCAATCGTCATACCGCGATTATACAACAAATCTTGGATAGTATTCAGGCGCGCAATCGTTTCCGGACGATAATACCGCCGCCCGCCCGCACCAGTCATTGGGCGCACAACGGTTGGGAATTGTTTTTCCCAATAACGCAACGTGTGCGCCGGAATGCCCAGTTCTTTGGATACAGTATTTATCGAAGTAAAATATTCACTATCCATTTTGCACTTCTGTTGTTTCGGTTGTATCGTTCGCGTCATCCGCGCCATCTGATTCAATAGATATTGCGGACATAACCTTTTCGTTTTCGGCCGTGCGGAACAGTGTTACACCAGCCGTTGAACGTCCTGCGATACGAATGTCGGATGCCGGTGTACGAATAATCTTGCCCCCGTCCGTCACCATAATAACATCGTTGTCCTCTGACACCGGGAAAGACCCGGCAACCGCGGTATTTTTGCCGCCCAATTTGATATTGGTAAATCCGCCGCCGCCACGATGCGTCAGACGATATTCATACGAAGATGTACGTTTCCCGAATCCATTTTCCGAAATAGTCAGGATAAATTCTTCACGCGCCGCCAATTCCGCCATTTTCGCATCGTCCAAAACAAGTGTCGTTGTTTCTTCTTCATCGGTACCAGCTTCTTCTTCCACACCGGTCGCGGCACGCCGCGCCGCGCGCGATTGCTTTACATATGCCGCACGCACCGCCGAATCTGATTCGCCATGATTTAACATCGACATACCAATAATCCGGTCGTCTTTGCCAAGTGTCATACCGCGCACGCCGGTTGAATTACGCCCCGCAAAGATACGAATTTCCGGAACCGGGAATCGAATCGCGCGCCCACGATACGTGGCCAAGAACACATCTTGGTCTTCGCGACACGGCAGAACGGCAACCAAACTGTCGCCTTCGTCCAATTTCATCGCGATTTTTCCATTACTGCGAATCGAATCAAAATCGTTCATACGATTACGACGCACCGTACCCGACGCCGTCACGAACATAAGGAAACGTTCCGTATCGGAATGTGTCGTTATCGTTTCGTCTTCTTCGGGCACCGGCAAAATAGCCGTAATTGTTTCATCGGCCGCCAATGGCAAAAGGTTTACCAACGGCCGACCCTTGGCCGCGGCCGCCGCTTCGGGTAATTTGTATGTCTTTAATTTATAGCACAACCCGCGAGAAGAGAAGAACAACAGCGGCGTATGTGTGTTTGCAACGAAAACCTGGACCACATAATCATCGTCTTTGGTTGTCATCGCATTGCGACCCTTGCCGCCGCGCTTTTGCGCACGATACGTGTCCAAAGACACACGTTTAATGTACCCAGTGTTGGAAACCGTCACAACCATATCTTCACGCGCAATCAAATCTTCGATATCTATGTCGATTTCTGCATCAGAAATTTCCGTACGACGTGGCGATGCCCAATTGTCGCGCACCGCGGTCGTTTCATCACGAATGATTTGAATAATACGTTCGTGCGACGCCAAAATATCCAACAAGTCGCGAATTTGCGCCCCCAATTCTACAAGGTCCGCATGCAATTTATCGCGTTCCAATCCGGTCAGCCGGTGCAGTTGCAATTCCAAAATCGCGCGCGCCTGGTCTTCGGACATAAAGAACATTCCATCCTTGTATTCCGTATTCGGGTCGTCAATCAGTTGAATATAATTTTCAATATCGGACGCACGCCAACCACGCGCAACCAACGCAGTGCGAGCTTCTTCGGGATTTGCAGATGATTTAATCAGTTCGATGACTTCGTCCAAATTTCCAACCGCCACCGACAACCCCAACAAAGTGTGCGCACGTGCACGCGCCTTGTTCAAATCAAATATAGTCCGACGACGAATGACTTCTTCACGGAATTCAATAAACGCATCCAACACGCCGCGCACATTGAACAGCATTGGCCGCCCACGATTCAGCGCCATCATATTCACCGGGAAATTCGTCTGCATTTCCGTGTATTGGAACAAATGATTCAGAACGACATCCGCAATCGCATCGCGCTTTAATTCAATAACTATGCGCAAGCCTTCCTTGGACGATTCATCGCGAATTTCCGAAATGCCTTCGATTTTTTTATCTTTGGCCAATTCAGCGATTTTGATAATCATTTGGGCTTTGTTGACTTGATACGGAATCTCGTCGACAACAATCGCATCGTGGTCGTGAAATTTTTCCATATGTGTTTTTGCACGAACGATAATAGAACCACGACCGGTCGTGTGCGCCTTGTACGCGCCGGCGCGCCCCATAATAATTGCGCCCGTTGGGAAATCCGGCCCCGGAATAATTCCAAATAATTCATCATCGGAAAGTTCGCGATTATCCAACACGGCCAAAATACCATTGCATATTTCACCCAAATTATATGTTGGAACATTTGTTGCCATACCCACGGCAATACCCGAACCACCGTTCACAAGGAAATTTGGAAACTTGGTTGGCAACACAACCGGTTCTTGCAATGTGCCGTCAAAGTTCGGTTGCCAATCGACGGTATCTTTGTCCATATCTTCCATCAACGACGCGCCAAGTTTTGAAAGTCGCGCCTCGGTATAACGCATGGCCGCGGCCTTGTCCCCGTCACGCGAACCGAAATTACCCTGGCCTTGGACCAACATTTCACCCATAGAAAAATCTTGGCCCATACGAACCATCGCCTCGTAAATAGAACTGTCGCCGTGCGGGTGATATTTACCCATAACATCACCAACAATACGCGCAGACTTTACCGTTGGCTTGGTTGCCGGCGCAACATCGTTCATAACATACAATATACGGCGATGCACCGGTTTGCATCCGTCGCGAACATCGGGCAAAGCGCGGTCCACAATAACCGACATCGCATAGTCCAAAAAAGACGTCCGCATTTCGTGTTCCAATGACGATTGCGGAACACGAATTTCATTTATTTCATTTGTATTTTCAATTTCTGACATAACTTCAACTTTCCTTTGGTTTATAGCATATGAAAGATAGCAAATTTTTGCGCCCGCGGTCAAGAAATAAAGCGCATTTTTTTAGATTGACAAAGTCAAAAATTTGTAATACAGTAGTAAGAAACAAAAGGATATAAAATGTTTGGACCACTGTGGAGCATATTCGTATTTTTGGTCGCATATCACATTATATTGTTTGCCTTGGAAAAAATGGGGATAATAAGAAGTAAATAAAATATTTGCTTTTTTGTAAAACTTGTGATTAAATATACGCACAAAAGGATTTGAAATGGCAACGAAAAGAACTTATCAACCGTCAAAAACGCGTCGTATTCGTACGCATGGGTTTCGCGCACGTATGGCAACCAAGGGCGGACGCGACGTGTTAAATCGTCGTCGCGCGACGGGTCGCAAAAGAATTGCGGTGGCGGCCGAAAATTAAAAAAATCGCCATTTGGCGGTTTTTTTGATTGCCGAATGGTGCGCCCCTGCACCATTTTTTTAATTCCCGGTCGGCATATATGTATTACCGTACGGTACGTATGGCGTTGCGGTTGTGCCTTCTTCGATTTGAATGTCGGAAATTGTCGCGGTTGTATTCACGCCACTTGCATAAAAAAACACATAACAATCAAGTAAATCAGCGGTTATTACTTTCGAGCGCCCTGTCCCCCATGTAGTATGATTAGATGTATCGTCATAACAATATAGCAGGGCATACTTATCCGTTCCTGTTGTTTTAAAACTTAACGTATAGGTTCTACCTGCAACCAATTCTGGGGCAAGTTGAGATAATTTTCTATCGGTTGTTACTGCGCTATTATTAGACACAGTTGTTACAGTAATGGAACCATCTCCATTATTTATAATCGAAGTGCTAGTGGTACTGATACGTGTAGGAATTTTACTTATATCAAACAAATTTTTTGTTGGGGTGGTGCGATTTTGAATCTGCACCAGCAAGCATTCATCGTTTGGGTCATTATTTTTCCACGCAATACATACAAACTCTGCGGCGATGGCATTTTGCACGGCGGCATTGGCGGTCGATGCACTGACCAATGCATCTTGTTGCGTGGCATAATCGCCATTTGGATTATAAATTGCTTTTTGTCCGATACCATCGGTTTCTGACGAATCAAACGTCATCGCACCCGTACCGGTCGTGGTAAGTGTGTCTTGTTTTGTGCCCAATCCCGCATCGACGTATTCCCGCGACGTAATCGATTCTTCATTCGCCGCAAACGCCGCACCCGTACACAACATACAAATTGCAAATATAACTTTTTTCATATTTTTCCCCTTTGTTTACAACAAAACCGCCGTCGAATTTCGACAGGTCGGGGCGTTCATGAATCATACCAGTAATGACTCCCATGGCCTTTATACATTCGCCATGGGCACCCCGACATTCGGGGTGTTTTCTTTACGACACAAAATATCGAAATTTTTGTGGATTACGACATAAAGTGCCGACTGGTTTTAATGAGCTCATGACAGCCCTAAATCGAATTCCCATTCGATTCAAAATAACTATAACAAAAACCATCAAATCCGCGCAAGTGAAAAAATTATAAACTATTTTACAGACCTGTTTTGAATTAACATCACTAACCACTATCACTAATACTAAACACTAATCATTTTTTGCTTGCGCCCGATTCGTAATTTGTTCTATGATAGATTTAGGAAGGAAAGGAATATGAATTCAAAATATATATCTTATGTTGGAATTTTGTTGGTTTCACCGGCATTTGCGGGGGCGCGGTTACCTGCAGTAAATATGTCGGCGGGTGCTGTTTCGGCACGTGCACAATATGGTGCGACCGAACAAAATGTCGCAACGCGTCCACAGACTATTTCGGCAAAGCAATTGGTTCCGGTATCTAATAATGTATCGCCACGACCAACGGGTGCAAAAAAAAATATCGTTTCGCGTGGTGCGAAACCTGCACCAAAAAAAGCGGCGCTAAATAAAGACACGGGTGAAAAAATCGCGGCGACCCCAGAATATTTAATTCCCAATCGCCCAAGTTCTGATTTGTGGGCCAGGGGTGATGCGGCGTTGCGCATGCCGCACGCGAATGAATTTTCACTGATTACATCGAACGAATTATTGCCCGAGGAAAGTATTTCATCGATTGGTAAATCGAATTTGAATCGCGGCGATGAAATTACAAATATCGCGGCAAAAACGTCTGATTTAGATGCCCAAATTGCGCGACTAATCGATTTGCAACAACAGGCCGAATCGGCGACACGTAGTTCTTATTTTTCGCACGAAGATACCGCGACGACAACGGCCCAGATTGCACCACACACAAACATGGAAGTTCCGGCATCCGTTATACGGCCGGCGGACGCAGACGATGGTGTTAAACTGTCGCGTGTTGTTGTGCCGCGTGATGATTTGATAAGTAATGACGTCGTTGTGCGCGCCGTAAAAAAAGATGCACCAACACGCATTGAAGAAGTTCGCAACGATATGACAAAAATGTCGCCGTCTGAATTGCGTCGCGCGTTTCGAAAAACATTCTTGTCGGAAAACAAGCACCTGTCGACCTATTCTATTGACGATAAATTTGACGTGGTAAGTGATATGGGTTCTGGATTTGAAGGATTCACATCTGCGCGCGACCTGTCCGAGGATGCGGAAAAAATTCGGCCACTTGAAATAAAAATAGGATTCAGAAATTCTGATTCTGCATTGTCGCGTGAAAATTATAATTTGCTGTCCGAATATGCGGGAATCGTGGTTTCCAACCCAAAGCGCGCAATTCAAATTGCAATTCCGGCGTCTGCAACAACATCGACCGATGCGCGAAAGTTGACGGCCCGGCGTTTGGCAATTGTGGAACAAGTCCTGCGCGATACCGGCGTGGCCGAACAACGAATTGTGCCGGTTTTGTCGAATCGTGATGAACCCGGATTCGTTTTGCGCATAATTTCGAACGAACAATACGAAACACTGACACGGCAAAAGCGCAATATGTTTGGGGACACTGTCGGTTCCAAAACATATAAAAGTATGAGTTGGTAATTGTCCATTCTTTCGCATATTGTTGAATTTTTATTTCCGCCGGCGTGCCCAATATGTGGTACGCCGGTTGAGACACACGGCGAATTGTGCGGCGATTGTTGGGGTTGTTTTGATTGGATAGACGGCGCGCACTGTGCGGTATGTGGATACCCATTCCCGGACGGATATGAACCTGATTCACTCGCAATGTGTCCGGTGTGCGCCGCAGGCAAGAACGATTTGGATATTGTGCGTGCCGCGTGCGTTTATGATGACATGTCGCGTTTGGTAATGTTGCCGTTTAAGCATGGCGGGAAAATAAAATTTGCACGATTTATGTCGCGTGCGATGATTTGGGCCCTGCGTGATGTTGGTATAAAACCAGATATGATTATGCCGGTACCGTTGGCCGCACGACGTTTATTCCACCGCGGATATAACCAGGCGACATTGTTGGCACGTGAAATTTCGCACGCGTACGGGGTGCCGATTGACTTTGATAGCGTACATCGTAAATATCGGCCGAATATGGGGCACAAGACCCACGCACAACGCGCCACCCATATTCGTGGCGTCTTTAATGTCGTACACCGTGAACGTATTCGTGGCAAAAAGATTTTGTTGGTTGACGACGTTATGACGTCCGGGGCAACTTTTGCAGAACTGGCGCGCGTCTTGCGCCGTGCGGGCGCAACGGAAATCTATGGCGTAGTATTTTGTCGCGTCGTCCGTGCAGAATAAAAATATACGTACTTGAATTTCATTTTCTATTTGATAGAATTCATCAAAATAACATAAGGGTAAAGATATGAAAATAGAACTGGGCAAAAATATAAATCCGCGCGATATCGAAACGCGTATCCAAGAATTTTGGGATTCTAATGATTTTTGGGCGAACGATGTGAATTCGTCCAAGACTCCATTTTGTATGATGATGCCGCCACCAAACGTGACCGGTAATCTGCACATGGGACACGTGTTGGACAATGTTTTATCTGATATGGTTTGTCGGTATAAACGTATGTGTGGGTTTGATGTATTGTGGCAACCAGGAACGGATCATGCGGCCATTGCGACCCAGTTATTGGTTGAACGCGACCTGTCAAAGCATGGAATAAATCCGCATTCATTGACATTGAAAGAAAAATTGGATGCTGCATGGAAATGGAAAGATGAAAAGGGTGGTGAAATCTTGCGCCAATTGCATACGTTGGGTGCAACCCCGGCGTGGAAACGCGAAAGATTTACAATGGATGAAGGTTTGTCGTGCGCTGTTACGAAACTGTTTGTAAAAATGTATCGCGAGGGTTTGATTTATCGTGATAAACGACTTGTCAATTGGTGTCCGAAACAACAAACGTCTGTATCTGATTTGGAAATTGAAACGCGCGAAGAACACGGCAAGTTTTATTATTTCAATTATCCATTGGTGGACGGTGGTTTTATTGAAATTGCAACAACACGACCGGAAACTCTGTTCGGGGACCAAGCGATTGCGATTCATCCCGAGAACGAGAAGTTAAAACACTTGATTGGCAAAAAGGCAATTATACCGTTGACCAATATTGAAATTCCAATTGTTGGTGATATTCATGCAGACCCAGAAAAAGGTACCGGTGCGGTGAAAATTACACCAGCGCACGATTTTGATGATTACGAGGTTGGTTTGCGTCATAACCTTAAAAACGTGTGCATTTTAACACCAGATGCAAAAATGATAAGCGAATCACCGGTACCAGAGAAATATTGGGGCATGGACCGATATGTTGCACGCAAGGCAGTTGTAGAGGATATAGAAGCGGCCGGTCTTATGACGAAAATTGAAGATCGTGTTATACCCACCCCATATTCTGAACGTGGTGGTGTACCGGTTGAACCAATGTTAACCACACAATGGTTTGTTGATGCAAAAAAATTGGCGGCGCCGGCGATTAAGGCGGTCGAAGAAGGCAAAATAAAATTCTTGCCCGAGCATCGTTATAATTTATTTATGTCTTGGATGAATAATATTCGTCCGTGGACAATTTCACGTCAATTGTGGTGGGGGCATCACATACCGGCATGGTACGATGCAGACGGAAATGTTTATGTCGCCGAAACCGAAGAAGACGCGATTAAACAATCGGGTGGCAAAAATCTTACACACGACCCTGATACTTTGGATACATGGTTCTCGTCCGGATTGTGGCCGTTTTCAACACTTGGTTGGCCCGATGAAACACCGGAATTAAAGCGCTATTACCCGACCGATTATTTATGCACCGGTTCTGATATTATCTTTTTCTGGGTTGCACGTATGATAATGATGGCGCTGTATACTATGGGCGAAGTACCGTTTAAGACGGTTTACCTGCACGGCATAGTTGTTGACGCGCATGGTAAAAAAATGTCAAAAAGCAAAGGGAATGGTACCGACCCCGAAGAACCAATTGCAAAATACGGTGTTGATGCTTTGCGTTATTGGATTTCAACTGCGCCGATTGGTACAAATATGCCGTACATAGATGCAGATGTTAAACGCGGTTCAAAACTGTTGACCAAATTGTGGAATGTTGCGCGGTTTTCATTGGGTAATTTGGAAGATTTCAATCCGAAATCAGAAATGCCCGCGGTTGCAACACGTCCGATAGAAGACCGTTGGTTGTTGTCTGAATTAAACAAAACTATTGTTGACGTTCGTAAAAACATGGATAAATTCGACACAATGAATGCGCGCAGTGCGATTGACACGTTTTTCTGGGATATATTATGCGACCAATACATTGAATTTATCAAAGACCGTTTTTGGTCGCCGGAAAAATATGGCGACGAATCGAAACGTGCGGCCCAATGGACATTGTGGACGGTTTTGCGCGCGATAATTGGTCTGTATGCGCCGTTCATTCCATTCTTAACCGAAGAATTGTGGCAAAAGATATACCAACCATTTGAAGGCGGAAAGACTTTGCACTTGACCGAATATCCGAATGTGAATGACGAATACAATACTGATGTTTCCGATATGCAATATGCTATCGATGTGATTCACACGGTCCGTGGTCTGCGTACCGAACGCAAGATTGGTAATGGTGCAAAATTGGAAACACTGCACGTACCAAGCAATGTGCCAACGGCATTATACGAACTGATA
This sequence comes from Alphaproteobacteria bacterium, assembly GCA_017650505.1. Next base: position 15,629 of record JAGCET010000036.1, on the reverse strand, counting down.
AAATCGGGCGCACGCGCAAACAACCTAGTTGTTGGCGTTTCGGTGGATTTTATTGTTGCAGATGCGGGGGAAAACTAAAATGCCTGATACAAAATTGGTGAAAACGCGCGAATTGTTGGCGTATCAGTGTGACCGCTATGGCAATATGCGCCCCGGAATTTTGATGAACGAACTTCAGGGTATGGGTGATACACATGCAGAAATGTTGGGGTGTGGCCGTACATTTATTCACGAAAACAATATTGCATGGGTTGTCACACATTATTTGGTGGATATTGTCGATATGCCACGAAATGGCGAAATTTTGACCTATTCATCATGGCCCGCGGTCCAAGATAACCTGCGCGCGACACGTGATTTTGAAATTCGCGATGAAAGCGGTAAGTTAAAGGTACGCGCAACGTCCCAATGGGTTTTAATAGATTTGGAACGCCGTCGTCCAGTGCGTCTTGATGAATGGTTAAAGTGCGAATGGCCCACGGATGTGATTCGGGCATACGACCGCAGGTTTGAACGTTTCCCGGATTTTGATGCAGAAAAAACACATATGTTGAAATGCCGTTTCGATGACATAGATGAAAATCAGCACATAAATAACGCCGTCTATGCGGTTTGGGCAACGGAAAGTGTTGGATACGCATATCGCGATTCACACGTGTTGCGCGGAATAGAATTGAACTATAAACGCGAAATTTCACCCACTACGCCACAAATCTATACCGATGTAAAGATTGACGGGTTGGTGACGCGACACCGTATTCGCACCGATGATAACGTGGAACGGGCCCAAGCTGTGTGTTATTGGGAACCACGGTAAAAGATGTTAAAAACAAAAAACACCGGCGATTGCCGGTGTTTTTTGTTTAATTATCTTTCTATTGCAACCATATTGAAGACATAGAAGACACGGTTCCGGGATTGCTGGCCGCGTTCGGGTCACCTGTTGCAACCGGAATCTTAACAAATGATGCCGCGACGTTTGCATTTAAATCAGAAACCGTTGCACCCGCGGTTGAGCCAGTGTATGTCAGAACCTGACCAACCTTAGCGGTGGAAGGTTTTGTCTGCTTAGCGGTCAATGCAGTTGTCGTTGCAGCATTCGTCAGCGCATGAGTTGTATCTGTGTTGTCCTGGGTTCCGGTCAAAATATTGGTTGTCGAAGCGTTTAATGCGGTATATACCGCCTTGGCAGATGGGGCCTTGTCATCCGGCGAAGATGCACTAAAAATAGAACCCGACGCAGATCCTTGGGCCTGAATCTTGCCATCAACATATGCATGACTTGTTAAAACGGTATCGGCGGACGCAAAAAACGGCGCCGCAATGAACAGTGTGCACAGCGAAAAAATGCTAAATTTCCGCAAAAAACCCATAGTTCTCATTCCCTTTTTACCCTTCAAGAATTCCTTTCGACAACCATTTTACTAATTTTTTATAACCTTTGTAAACAACAAAATTACAAAAAACAAATTTTTTTTATTTTTTTATTAAATATGCCCCACGTTAATACTCAGGGCATATTAAAAAGTTTGTTTGTTGTGCTGTTTTCATGAGTCTATTATAACACAAAATTATACAGGAAAATATGGTTGCAACGTAGAAAAGTGAAAAAAATGTGTTGACTTTTTATTTTTTTCAATTTTTTTTAATTGCAATTCAGACTTTTTTCGTGAAAAATGTGCGCGCAAATTTAACCGTAAATCTAACAAAGGAGAAGCCATGAGCAATAAATGGGTTTACACTTTCGGTAATGGTTCTGCCGAAGGACGCGCAGATATGCGCAATCTGTTGGGTGGTAAAGGTGCCAACCTGGCCGAAATGAATTTGGTCGGTTTGCCTGTGCCGGCCGGTTTTACCGTCACGACCGAGGTTTGTACATATTATTATGATAACAACCAAACATATCCGTCTGATTTGATGGATCAGGTTCGGACTGGTATTGCACACATTGAAAATATTATGGGCAAAAAATTCGCCGATATGGAAAATCCGTTATTGGTGTCGGTTCGTTCGGGCGCACGCGTTTCGATGCCGGGTATGATGGATACCGTATTGAATTTGGGCCTTAATGACAAAACGGTAAAGGCACTTGCAAAAATTTCGGGTAATGAAAGATTTGCATACGATTCATATCGTCGCTTTATTATGATGTTCAGTGATGTTGTGTTGGGTGCAGATATCGACCTGTTCGAACATACATTGGAACGTATGAAGGAAGACCGCGGGTACAAGGTTGATACAGAACTGACCGCGGACGATTTGAAAGAATTGGTTGAAAAGTTCAAAGAAATTGGTGTCAAGATTGGCAAAGTATTCCCGCAAGACCCGTGGGAACAGTTGAAATTGGGTATCGGTGCAGTGTTCGGTTCATGGATGAGCAAGAAAGCCATTACTTATCGTAAACTGAATAATATTCCGGGCGATTGGGGTACCGCAGTGAATGTCCAGGCAATGGTGTTCGGAAACTCTGGTGAAGACAGCGCGACCGGCGTATGCTTTTCACGTGACCCGGCCACCGGTGAAAATAAATACTATGGCGAATATCTGATAAATGCCCAAGGTGAGGATGTTGTTGCGGGTATTCGTACACCACAACCGATGAGCAAGGATGATTCCGGTCGTACTTCGTTGGAAGAAGCGATGCCAAATGTCTATAAAGAATTGTGCGATGTTCGTGAAAAATTGGAAAAGCACTATAAAGATATGCAGGATATGGAATTTACCATAGAACATGGAAAACTGTGGATGTTGCAATGCCGTAATGGTAAACGTACGGCGGCCGCAGCGGTTCGTATGGCGGTTGAAATGGTGAATGAAGGTTTGCTGACCAAGGAAGAAGCGATTTTGCGTGTTGGTGCAGACCAATTAAATCATCTTTTGCATCCAATGTTGGATCCCCATGCGGAAAAGACCGTTATTGCGACGGGTCTGCCGGCATCCCCGGGTGCGGCGGTAGGTATGGCCGTGTTCAATGCCGAAGATGCAGAAAAATGGGCATCCGAAGGTAAAAAAGTTATGCTTATCCGTGTTGAAACATCGCCCGAAGATATCGCGGGAATGAATGCCGCCCAAGGTGTGATTACTGCACGTGGCGGTATGACATCACACGCGGCGGTGGTTGCACGTGGCATGGGAACACCGTGTGTTTCGGGAAGTCCGGACATCAAGATTGATTATGAAACCAAGACAATGAAAACAACCAATGGTGTCGTGATTCACGAAGGCGATTGGGTTTCCATCGATGGTGCCAAAGGCCAAATTATCGCGGGCGCGGTTCCAACCGTTTCTGTGGAATTGACGGGTAATTTTGGTACACTGATGCAATGGGTTGATGAAATCAAAACTTTGACGGTCAAGGCAAATGCCGAAACACCAAAAGATGCAAAACAGGCACGCGACTTTGGCGCCGAAGGTATTGGGTTGGCACGTACAGAACATATGTTCTTTGACCCGGCACGAATCCAAGATATGCGCGAAATGATTTTGGCAGAAGACGAAGCCGGACGGCGTGCGGCACTGGCGAAACTGTTGCCGTATCAAAAGGCGGACTTTGTCGAATTGTTCAAGATTATGGACGGTCTGCCGGTCACAATTCGTTTGATTGACCCGCCATTACACGAATTCTTGCCACACACCGATGCAGATATGGCAGAATTGGCCGAACACATTGGTAAACCGGTTGAATTTGTTAAGGCACGCGCCGAAGCATTGCACGAACAAAATCCAATGTTGGGTCATCGTGGATGTCGTTTGGCTATTACATATCCGGAAATTTGCGAAATGCAAACACGCGCGATATTGTCGGCGGCATTGGAATGCAAGAAGGCGGGCGTTTCGGTCCATCCGGAAATCGAAGTTCCACTTGTCGGTTCCAAGAAAGAAGTCGATATTGTTAAATCGGTGATTGACGCAACGGCGAATTCGCTGTTTGCCGAAGTTGGCGAAAGCATTGAATACACCGTTGGTTCAATGATTGAATTGCCACGCGCGGCGATTTTGGCGAACGAAATTGCGGAAAGTTGCGAATTCTTTGAATTTGGAACAAACGATTTGACGCAAACGACATTGGGTATGTCGCGTGATGACACGGGCAAGATTTTGGATGAATACCGTGCACGTGGTGTCTATGTTGCCGACCCGTTTGCATCGGTTGACCAATTGGGTGTTGGTTTGCTGATTAAAGACGCGGTTGCCAAGGCCCGTGCGACCAAAGGCGATAAAATCCACCTTGGGGTATGTGGTGAACACGGTGGCGATCCGGAATCCATTGAATTTTTCCATAAATGTGGATTTGATTCTGTATCGTGCAGTCCGTTCCGCGTGCCAATTGCACGTTTAGCGGCGGCCCAGGCGGCGGTTAAATTTCCACGCAAATAAAATTGGAAAAATCGAATAAAAACAAAACGCCCCATTCGGGGCGTTTTTTATTATTGTTCTGAACCAATGATGGGTTGGTTCACAACCGTTGTATTTATAACCAACGCATTTATGCATTTATTGCTGTTTCTGTCCCATGTTTTACCAACCGGACAATTACAATATGATAAATTACCATTAGATGCGGGGTTGTACTGTGCGCCACCTGGGCATAATTCGCATTGTGTTCCGTTATGTGTAGAAACATACTTGTCGGCTGCATCACATTGGCAACGTCCATCGTATACATCACCTTCTGTTTCTGAATCTTGATGAACACCAACAGAATGTTCTGGACACCTTAAACACGTGGAATTAAATAAGTAATAATTATCGTCATTATTGCAATTGCACTGACCACCCCAGAATTCGCCATCATTACCATTGACACCTTCACTTGACGAATGTGCTGGGCATGCCAGTGTTGCATCGCATATACCACTGGTATTATATCCGCCACTTTCGCACACAGGCACGCACCGTCCGGCAAACACCCAATAACCGGCATTACATACGCACATTGCATTGACATGGCCCCATGTATTGTTTGGTGCGACACTGCCGGGGGTACTGACATAGAACGAATTGTCCGGACACAACAGTGATTGATAGAATATTTCTGAAATGCTTTCTATACACTTTTCGGGGTTGTCTGTTGGGCAACTGGAATTATCGGCTGCAAACACCGCATACCCGCACGTCAGTGCAAGATTCCGACATGCACCGCGCATAATATTATAAACACTGGATGCCGACGCAGTCGATGACCATGAGGTCACTTGGGATACTTGTTCGTTATAACATTCGGCGATATCGTTCAGGCATGTTGACGCATAATCAGAAACAATTTGATACTGTGCCGCCTTTATATTTACCATCGCACGCTGTATATAGTTCACAACAATATCGTTATACGCATTATAGTTTCCGCGCGAATCGTATGTATATGCCTGGCACTTATCCAAAACAGGCCGGCACAGACCTTCGTCGGTGGCTTTTTGCTTTGTGCCAATCTTGCCCAACAAATATTTAACAACGCATTTTCCATCACCGGTATTTTCTGCACGTTCTTCATTCACTGAACAATTTGTTTCGTTTATTGTTGCGCCATAGGCACTGGATAAAAACGATGTATTTATGCTTGCGTTGTTGTAATTTTCCATAAAGTTTTGAATGACATTTATGTTCTTGCCCAACACGACATTGCCGTTTTCGTCGATATACATCTTGGTCGGGTCCAGGCATTTTGTATAATTTTCGCCACACACCATTTCGTCGGTCATACACGTTTCCAATGCCGCAATACATTCGCGGGCATTATATGTATTTTGATTTTGCAATACCGCAAGTCGTGCCTTTTGCAGCATACGTGTCGCACTGCGCACATTTGCAACCAATGTTTCATTCATCTTGGTCAAACCCTGTTCATACGCAATACAATCCTTGTCTATGGCCAGATCGTAATTACCCGTAATCTGTTGTGCGGTTGCACCGACTTCCTTGCATTGGGTAATAATTGTGTTGCAACGCTTTTTGGCCGCATTGTACAGGTCCGAACCGCGCAAACTCGAAAAGCCAGTATTGGAATTGTTAAAGAAATCCAAACTGAATAAATCAGACGAATCGGTGTTGGAAAAATCTAAATCAATATCCAACAGCCCATAAGAATCCGATGAAAAAGATGCAGAAGATGTTGATGTTGGGTCCTTTATCATCTTGGCAATATCGTCCAACATACTACGGCTTTCGGTTGTATCGACGGCCGTTGTCATTGCCTCTTCGGCCTCGGTTGCGGACATAATCGCCGATATTTCGTCCGCAGATAATCCGACATAGCGAATATTTTGCGCAACTTCATTTAATTGGTTGTTTGCATCTTTGACGGCCTGTTCAACCTTGGCATATTTCGCCAAATTCGAAGAACATGAACAACGTTTCTGGTTTGCGTCAATTACCGAACAAAATTGGTCCATACAATCATTGTATTGTTCTTGGCACGATTTGTTCAATGCCGCCGTTTGTTCCATTCTGTCTTTGGCTTCTGCAATCGCCGCGGGGTCAAGTTTTACATCATCTTGTCTTTTTACCGTTGCAATACGTGATGATTTTTTCAAATTACTGATTTCCGAAGATATATTTGAACCTGTCTGTGAACCGTCCGCCATAATCGCACGACCACCAACCTCGGCCGTACTTGGGCGCAGAGTCAATCCCGCACGACGTACCGCCGGATTTGCATTTATACTGGCCGCTTCGGTACGGGTGGAACGACCGCCGGTATGCATCATCGCATTAAGGTTTGCGCGCGAAGTATCCGATGAATTCGCGACCCGCGTCATATCGGTCGAACGATTTGCAACACGCGTCTGGGTGCCCGCACTGGTTTCGGCCGATACGTTCCGGACGATGTTTCGTGTTGTGGCAACACGACCCGTGTCATTTGATTCACGTGTGGCCGCACCCGTTGTTCGCGTCGCATTGGTTGATGTGCGTGATGCAACGTCGCCATTTGTACGTAATTCAGGATTCACAGTTGGGGTCGTTGTTTTATCGGTTCCGGGGATAATGCGCGACACACCGCCCGCCGCATATACCGCGGCCGGCGCATACAGCGCAAGTAAAAATCCAAGAGTAAACCCCTTCATTCTAAGACTAATTATATCACAAATATCGGACGGAAAAAAGGAAATAGTGGGTAGTGTTAGTGATTATCCGTCTTCGCGGAACGCTTCGCCGCGACTGCGCCGGGACCTCCGGTTCCGGCGTGGTGTTAGCGGTTAGTAAGGCGTCTTGTTTTGTAATACTAAAAAAACCGCCGGTTGGCGGTTTTGTTTATTTTTCGTCCGCATCGGGAACAACCGATACAGTCTTGCGGTCACGGAATCCACGTTTGAATTTCACGGTACCGGCGGTTTTGGCAAACAAAGTGTGATCTTTGCCCATACCGACATTTTCACCCGGATGCACGGCGGTTCCACGCTGGCGAATAATGATATTACCCGGAATAACGTGCGCACCACCAGATTTCTTGACACCGAGTCTGCGTCCTGCAGAATCGCGTCCGTTCGAACTGCTACCCGCACCTTTCTTATGTGCCATAATTAAACTCCTTTAATTTTAGCCCTTGATTTCTTTGATTTTCAACACAGTGATAAACTGACGATGACCACGTGTGCGACGATAGTTTTGACGACGTTTTTTCTTGAAAACCAAGATTTTGTCGCCGCGTTTTTGTTCAACGACGGTCGCAACAACCCGTGCGCCATCAACATTTGGTGTTCCAACCCGGTCCCCCAGCATAAGAACGTTATCAAATGTGACATCGCCATCCGCGTTCAGTTTTTCAACCTTGATAACATCACCGACCTTTACGCGATATTGTTTGCCGCCGGTCTGAAATATTGCAAAGTCATTCATATTTATTCCTTTTATTTTTAACTTTTGTTCAAAAGTTTATGCAAATATTATCGTTTTTATACCAAAAGTCAAGTATTTTGTCGAAATTTTTATACAAAAGCTATTAAGACCGCAAAGAAAAACCGGGCCAATCGGCCCGATCGTAACATTATTTTACATTGCATCAACACAGCCACCCGCAATTTCGCTATATGTCATCCCCTGCAGTTGGCAATTGTGCTCACGTTCATCAAGGCACCTGTACCCATTCCATATCATACCCGATTGTTGATTACAATTGTATTCGGCCCTGCTAATACAACTTTTGTTGGCGGCATCCCACACCATGCCCGATTGACTTTCACAATTGTATTTCTGTTGATTGACGCACACGCCGTTTTCAGAATCCCATACCATACCCGATTGACGTTCGCAAACGTATGCATCATAAACATTGGCCTTCCAATTACGAATGCTTTCGACACCATTAAGCAACAGGCACTTTTCGCGCATCGCGACCGAATCACCCGAGCCACCCGGTTCGATATAATATGGATTATCACTGATTGAGCGCAATATTTCATTTAACGTTACAACATTGCGGCATGTGTTTTTCGTGTAATCCTGGCTGTTATTGCAATTTGTATCATCTTGGACATCGATAATTGCACGGAATTGGGCCGTTGACGGATTACAAATCATATCTTGATAGCAATGTGGAACATTTGCAACCTGGGCACAGTATGTTTTTATACGTTCCGCAGGCCACGCCGAACCACTGTTTGTGGTGTTTGACATTTGCGATTCATAACAATCCCAAATCTCGCTAAGGCATTCATCAAAATTCGTGCCTGCGGCGATTGCTTCGTTCAAGATTTTATCGCGTTCTTCGTTATAGAATTCCAAACGTTTTTGCTGTAATGCCTGTTGTGCGGCAACCTTTTGATACGCAATCTTTTGCGCGGTTGCCTTTAATTGGTCGCCATACAGGTCGCAATCCGCATTCGCATCCAATAAGTATTTCTGCATCACGGAACGACGTGCATCCGCAACCGGCCCACGTAATGATGCATACGGATCACCCGACGACGAGGTATAACCAAAGCATGATGCCGAAGCGTTTGCACCCGCGGTACTGCGTTCATTTAACGTCACGTCACCCGACGAGGAAATTGTCACCTTGCTGTTATAATTAAACGGACAAGACGATGTTGAACCGTTTGCGCAACGACCACCGGATGGCGGTGTGCCGCAACCTTCGTAAATTCCGTTAAAGCACGAATCCAACACGCGCGCACATACATTATTGTGTGCATAGCGGAACAAATCATATCCCCATGTTTCGGCCAATGTATCTTGGACTTCGCCTTCGGTAAACGCCACAACCGAACCCGTAATACCACTGACCAAATTACCCATATTTACGTACGCGCCAAGCAACGAATCGTTATCCGTTTTCAAAATTGTGTCTGTGCTTTCCTTAACATCGTCGGCCCATTTGGCAAGTGATGCCAAAATATCAGACCCCGCACCATCAAGATTTTTTACATCAAACCCATAAACACTTTCGTTTGTGCAATAATTCGGCGCAACAGAACATGAACAATTCGTATATTCACCGTGGCTTTGGCACCATTCTGTCATTTTGGTTGTATCGCAACCCGTACCCGCCGTACCGGTCGTATCCATGTGTGCCACTTCGCGCCACGAAGCGCAGTTCATAACCTTTTCTGCGTCGGTCAATGTGAACGCGGCACTAACATCTTTACCTTTGTTTGCAATCAACAATGCCAATTCGCCGGAAACCTTAATAAGTTCTTCATTCGCGGATTCCAATGCGGATTCAGCCTCGGCAAAGGCCTTTACACGACCGGCGCAGGCACAACGACGTTGCGCTTCACTGCGCGCGGTGCAAATTTCATCCATACATGTATAATACGATTCCAAACAGTTGCTGTACGCATCCGCGGAAATAAGTCCAGTTGTCGAATCGATAATGTTCGAATAATTCCCAGAATACAGTTTGCTGGACAAATATGTATAGTGCGTACTGGTTGTGCCCTTGACCCCACGAATTGCATCGGTATGAACGCCAATACGTGCCGAATCCGAATCTGCGGTGCGCGCGCGAACCGTGCGTGCAGTCGTTGAACGTTGCGCAACCGTACGTGTTGTGCCCATCGGGCGCGTCGCAGTGCGTGCAACAACACTGCGCGTTGCCGTTGTACGTGCGGCACTTGCGTTATTGTTTGAATTGGAACGCGAAGCAACATTACGTGACGCAACCGTGCGTGTTCCGCCCGCCGCGGCATTCGCGGTTGTTGGACGTGCCGCACTTACGGTACGCGAATTACCACGCGGACTTGCGCGGTTCGTATTACGCGGCGATTGCGCATTCATCGAATCGCCCATTCCCATGTCGGTTGGTGCGATTGGGTCGGCCAAAACCGCGCGCATAGATAATAAAGTTGAACCAACAAAAAATGCACCGGCCAACAAAAACATTGCGCCAATCGCATCTTTACATAAATTTCCAACAGAATTTTTTTTCATACATACTCTCCTGAATGTAGCCGGTATCGCCCGGAATCTGTGACGTTGCGGACACAATCCAAAACCGGATTATACATCACGCAATGATATTATAACATTTTTACGCGGGTCTGTAAACAAGAAAACCCGCCATAGGGCGGGTTAATTTTTTATTTATGGTTTTTATTCTTCGACAATATCATATTCCATTTCGGATTCGACCATTTCCGGTTCCGAATTTGGAACAAAACCACCAACAGATTCCGTTGCTTCGTTGACGACAACTTCGTCCACCGGTGCAACTTCTGCGGTCACCGCCGGTTCTTCAACAACCGGGGCCGGCGCAGGTTTAGCAACTTCGGGGGCCGCAGCCGGGGCCTTAATTCCCAACTTTTCACGCCACCCGGCATTTGCACCAGACGCCGCAACCATTGCAACAACCAAACCAAATAGTAATGTTTTTTTCATGTTTTCTCCCTTTGTTTTTATGTACGATGTAATGATACATTTTTTATTGGGTACCTGTCAATATTTTATTGCGAATATATTTTCCCAAATGTATAATTTTTTTATGAGAAAGATTTTTCCGGCCGTTTTTCTGTGTTTATTTGCCACCACGGCACATTCAGAATCCAACATAATGTTCGGTGAAAACGACACTAATTCCGTCGCAATACACATTGCGCCGGGTACCGGGTCGGGTTCATTGTTGCATTTGATTTATCCGGGCGAATGGGAATTTGTTCCAATGACAATGATTATGGCAAACTATGCACAACCTATGACCATATTCCGTATGCCGGCACGCGTAAGTGCGAACATTATGCAAAACTTTGCATATAATTCCACGCGCGGATTGTCTTTTTTCGGGGTCGGATTATCGTGGGATATCGCACCATTTAATTGGCACGGCTTTTATATTGGCGCGGGATTAGGCCCGTACTATCGTAATAATTATGACCGTTGGGTTTCAAGTCGTTTGGTTTTTGGTGAAAAGTTTTTTATTGGTCGCGTAATTAACGAACATATTCGCGCAGAATTATTTACGATTCATTTTTCAAACGGTGATTTTACCGAAACGAATCTTGGGTTTAATTTCGCCGGCCTGTCATTGCATTATAGTTTTTAGTGGCTAGTCCGTCACGACCGCGGTGACGGGACGGGTGTTAGTGGTTAGTGTTGCAAATTTAAACGTCTTGCACGGCGTGCGTTAAAATCGTTAATATAACGTTGCACTACATCCGCCTTGTGCTCGATAAAACCTTGATACATTTTGGGTTCAATAATATTTATTTCATTACCCGCCCCATTTGCAACCAAACAAAATTGCGGTCCTGCATTATTATACAATTGCCACGAATCTATAATTTTACAAACCGCATCAAAATGAAATAGACTTTTTTCGTAACGGCGACGGACATCGTCTTCGGGTACATTATGACCATTGTGTTTTTTTACGCGTTCCGATACACGCGCCAAATTCTGTTCCACCGATGCCAACACAATATACGTAATTTTGATTTTATATCCCTCGGCACGTGCACGTTTGATAAGTTTATTATCGAACTTGCCCGACAATGTGGTTTCATAAATTAACGAAGCATGTGCGGTAAACGCATCATTTATTTCTTGGAATAAAAACCGACCCAAATCGGTACCGCGGGGACAACAATGTTGTTCGCGGGCGATATTGTCCGCATTCACAAATTTTACCGGGGGCACAACACCATAAAATTGCTCCACCAATGTGGATTTACCCGAACCGTTTGGGCCGGCAACTAAATGAAGAACACCTTCTGGATTTATTTCTATTTCCATAACATACGCCATTTACAACCGCGTGATTATAACATAGTTTTTTATACGTGCAACACAAAAAAATCCCACAAATTGCGGGATTTTTTATCTTAACGCATTCCGCCACAGTATTCACAACTTGTCGGTCCCGGTACACAATCAACAACCGGAATATATGAATAATCAACCGACGGCGCATAGACCGGCATTGGTGCATAAACCGGTTCGTATACCGGCGCAGGGGCGACATACACCGGTTCCGAAACAACCGCAACACTGTCGCATGAAACTTCGGTAATAACCGTACGATGTTCACGAACCGCGTTTTCCAACACCGCGTGCATCGCGCGCGGATCGCAATTGTTTGTGCGTGTGGCATAATAATTCGCCATTGCCGGCGCAGCCACCATCGCAAGCACCAAAGAAAGTAAACCTAACTTTTTCATTTTTTATCCTTTTGTTATTTTTACACCGACATGTTAGCACAAAAACACACCTTGTCAATAATAAAATTCGCAATAAAAAATCCGCCTGTGACGGGCGGCGGAATTTATTTCCCTTTGTTGCGCCACGGCCACCCGCTGGTATTACGCAGCAGACTATCTTCATAGGCCTGCATCGCCTGTTCCCATTTCACGCATTCTGGACATTCATTTTTACGCGCATCGACTTTGGCTTTGACGCTTTTTTCTTTATCTTCGGCCCATTTTGCCAAAGTTATCAGTATTGTAACAACCCCGCACAAAAACAAAGCAATAAAAACATCCTCACGATGATGCCACCACCAATTGCGAATCGCTTTTCTGCGATTTTCTCTTTTGTCTTCTTTGCGTTTCTTTTTGGCCATATAATCCACAACAAACTGTTTTGTTTCATCATCCATCAGATAAAACTTATGTTCATATAAAATCTGATTAGATTCAATTATTAAACATGTTCTGCCGGCATCAAACGACAATTCGTGTTTAGTATAGGGTTTGCCTGAATCGCTTAGCGTGGTACCGAATATGTCGTATCTTATATGCCTGCGGTTACGCACAAATAAATTACGCACAGTCTTATTCACCTCTGATACTGCTTTAAGATAATCTTGAACTATTTTCTGCGCCCCGGCATCCATACGATAATTCGACTTTTTAAATCTGATTGTATAAATCTCAGGAAATACAAATATTGGATGTTTATCACCAATTTTTAATGCATTCGTGGGCATTCCTTTATGAACAATCATATACACCGGTTCATCCAAAACAGACAATGCATGCTTGACTTTACTATTAACTCTTTCTGTATCGGCCTTTAAATCATCGCGCGCATTCAAATCACCTGCCCCCGCAGATTCATCAACCGTTACATCCAAAAATTCCTCCTCACCACCTTCTTTATCAACTATTAAATGCGTGTCGGTTTCGTCATTCTGTTCTTTCATTGACATTATTTTTACCTCTTTGACACAAGTCATTGTAATACAACATATATGCTTGTCAAGTTTATTTGACTACAATCGCAAATTCGGGGTTGCTCATATCGCCACTGGCATAAACATTGTGCAGTTTTTGATATGTATCTATTTTAATAAATTCGGTTGGCGCCAAAATTGCGGTTATAAGGTACCGGCCCGACACATCACAAAAACCAAAGTCAACCAAATTTCCAACAACTACATCGGTATCAACAAATTCCAACTTTGAACGACCGGGATGAAACATTCGCAAACGTCCATCTATTTTGACCGCTATGGCTTGGTGCCCACTGATACTTTTTTCACCACCGGCCCGCGCTGCACACCAATCAGGGTAATAGGCATTACAAACAACCCAAAATTCTAACCCCGCATTCATCGCAAATTTACAGAACAGTTTCGCAATGCCGGTGCACCCGATTACACACGCCGGAATTTTTTTGTTTATTATTTCATCGGCGGTCAATGCAAAGTGCCAATTTCGGTCCACGACACCAATTTCACGCATATATTCCCGCCGGTCCCGCGCCCCCACCGCAGAACGCAAGATTTTATCTATCTCATCCAAAATCTGTTGTATTTGTTCGGTAATCATATTGTAATTCTAACACAAAACACGCAAAAAACAACCACCCATCCGTTCCCGCCGGCAATGACGCAGGGTTGGATGGGTGGCGGAATTTATTTACGCTTTACATTTTTCTCATTGGTTAGCGCCGCGAAATTTTGTGCTTTGACATTATCATAATAACACGTCTGTTTTTTATTATTTATCAAATTTGTGTTTTTGCGCATTTGTTCTTTTAATTGTTTGTTATTTTTGTACGTAATGACCGCCAAATGCGCCATGCTGTATACCAAGGCCAACATAGCCGACACAGCAATTACCTTAAGCGTCCCCAAACCGACCTTTGACCAGTTAATTTTTCGACCTTTTACATCCTTTTCCGTGCTATCTTCGTAATCATCATCATCAAAATCATAACGTGAACCTATATCATCATCGTCGTCATCATCATGTGCGTAAGGCCCCACACCCCAAGCCATCCATAAAAGCATAGGATTTATCATAATGTCACCTCTTTTTTATGTACCTATATCAAACACCACAACAATGTCAATTTGTTTTAGCGTTTTTTGACATTTTGTTTTGTGCGATTCAATTTGTGATCACTATATTTGCGCCATTGCTTTTCAAACTGACGTTGAAAACGTGCATCATCAAATTTAATTTTGATGGTATCACCGTTGTATTTCAAAACATGCATATTGTCCGTAATTGGCATATCCTGGATACTTTTGCCATAGTTGCGTTTCTGCCATTCACGGTCAAATTCGTGTTTTACCTGGGCATTGTGAAAAACAAATTCAATAGTATCGGCATTGTAATTCAAAACCTGCAGACTGTTGTACTGTATTTTTGTTTTTTCCTTCGCTGCTTGAATATCTGGCAAATATTCTTTTATCCAAATATAAATTGCCTCAACACCAATAAATCCGGCAATTATCAAAAAAGTAATCAACGTGGCTTTGACATTACCGCTAGGTTTATTTTTTTTCATAATCTATCCTTTTTTGCGCACCACCAGAATACCACAACAAATCACTTTGTCAAGAAAAATATAAACAAAAATAAACCGCCCATCCGTTTTCATTTATTTGGATGGGCGGTCAGATTTCGGTTTTTATGTTTATATGAGTTTAATTCTGGCGACGACCTACTCTTCCGTGGCTTAAGCCAAAGTACCATCGGCGATACGGGGTTTCCCTGTCTGGTTCGGAATGGAACAGAGGGTGACTCCCGCTCTATAATCACCAGAATTAAACTCACGAACACCGCAATGAATCAACTTCAACGTTCTCTTCAAGCATTTCGTTTGAAAGTCAAACGAAAAGATAAAAAGTCAATGGTTCGATTAGTACCGCTAGGCTAAATCCCTCACAGGACTTACACGTGCGGCCTATCAATGTCCTAGTCTAGAACTGAACTCATGGGGATATCTTATCTTGCGACCAGCTTCCCGCT
>JAGCET010000003.1 GCA_017650505.1 Alphaproteobacteria bacterium | reverse complement strand
TTGAATTCGTGGCACGCTCGGCAGGATTGTTCGCTTCGCTTACCACTCGTAAGACTCGAACCGCGTGCATTCGCACTTGTTCTCGTCAACTATCGTGTCGAACCTGGGTTCTTCGTCCTTTGGTTGTGCCATACAAATTAAACCCGACCTTTTGGTCGGGTTGAATTTGTGGCACGCCCGGCAGGACTCGAACCTGCAATCCACAGATTAGAAATCTGTTGCATTATCCATTGTGCTACGGGCGCGTATGCAAACATTATAAACATTTTTTTTGAAAAAACAAGTGCACACAAAAAACACTGCACGGCGCCGTGCCCCACTAACCACTATTTCTTGACATGCACATCCATTTGCGGGAACGGAAAGTGCAACTTCTTTTTGGGCAGTTTTTTGTAAATTTCTTCCAACAAATCACCACGCGTTGGTAAATAGTCCGCCGCCGCCGTCCAATAACGAACACACAGCACGACGGCACTGTCGCCCAAATCAGAAACAAAAACAATCGGTTCCGGTGTCTTTAACACACGTTTATCAGACGTCAATATCGCCAAAATTTCTTTGCGCGCGGCATCAACATTATCACCATAGGAAACCGCGACATTAAAATCCATTCGTCGTGTTTCGTTCACAGATAAATTTGTAATCTGGCTGTTCGACAATCCGCCATTGGGCAATAATACAACCTGGTTATCAAAGGTGTGAATTTCGGTTGTGAAAATCATAATCTTTTTAACAACACCGGTTTTACCGTCGGATGTAGTAATAATATCGCCAACCGTAAATGGTTTCAAAAACATTATAATAATTCCGCCGGCAAAATTCTGCATTGTTCCCGACAGTGCCATACCAATGGCCAACGATGCAGCACCAAGTACAGCCACAATCGACGTCATTTGAACACCAACGGTTGCAAGTGAAATTATAATTACAAATATCCGCAAAAGAATATTTACAAAAGACCCCAAAAACGTCACCAGCGATGCATCAAGTTTCCGCCGTTCCAACACACGCCGAAAAGACCGCGCCAAACGTTTTGCAATCCACATACCACCGACCAAAACAACAATGGCCGCAATGAATTTTAATCCGAAATCAACCGCCATTCCCGTCAACGAACCAATCATATCTTTCAACGCCGTGGCACTGGCCTGGACCTTTTCGGGAACACTTTGAATTGCATCAACCGCATTTCCAACAACACCATCAACAACTTCCATTTTTTACCCCTTTATTACATTTCTATATCATCGCACTTTTCAATTGGTTCGGATTCTGTACAGTTTACTTCGCTTTTCCGCCCCAATCCCCAAAAACCATTCTTGTATGTAGATGCACAATCACGTATTATTGTCGACGAACACAGACGACAAATGCGCGTTTCGCGATTGAACGTTGCCCACATTTCACGTGAACCACCCGGCAACTCTATTTTTCTGTTCTTGGCCATAGAAATTTTTGTTGTTTCCGAAGTCTTTTCTGACTTACCACCCTGGGCCAACATTTTATTATTCAAACCCGCGCCCACTTCATAACTGATTGAATACGGCGGTGCCAAATCAACAGTTTCATCTTGGGCGCCCCCAACCGGTGCACCACCAGTCACCGGCAACATTTGACACATATATTGTGCGATATCGGCCGACGCATCCTTGGTGGCCTTGGTCAGGTATTCATTATACTTCGCCTGGTAATTATTTTGCGCCTGGCGCAGGGCCGCAATAGCAATTTGCATTTTTATTTGATTCAACAGGTTCGGGAACCGCGCCTTGGTCTTGTCGCCTTTGCCTGTAATCTGTTCTAAATTACGACCCGTCACACAATATTGAATCTTTTCATCGGATGCAATCATATCGATAACACGGTTTATATTATTCGCAACGTTTTTCAATTCACTTTCTATCGACGCCAATATATCGTCGCCATTTGGTACATTCTGGGCGGTCTTGCGCGCATTGTCCATATATTCATCAATCTTGACTTTGCCAACATCTTTGCCGTCTGATTCAACAGGCAACACACCAAATGAAATCATACCGGTAATACGATAAACATTTTTATCTTTGACACTGCGCAGACTGCCCGTGCCAATTGTATCATCGGACGCGAACCGATTACAATCTGTTGTTGAACCACAAACCTCGATCATTTTCTTTTCAACCAATTGTTGACAGTTTTCTAACGCCTTGTTATCTATGTTCAGATATAGTCCAGAAATAATGTCATCCAAATCATCCATCGAAAAACTCTCACCATTTTTACTATACGATTTACATGCCACCAATTTGTCCAATGGACACAGTCCTTTGATAAAATCATAATCCATTCCAATGCAATTCATAAAGTCCGGACCACAACGATTTTCATCCAAGAAACATTCTTTGACTTCGGCCGTACAAGAATCGACCCGCATCGCCAACAATTTGTCTTTGACATAGTCCCACAAATCTGCGCCCGCCATACGTTCACATGGTTCAATTTGCACTTTGCAGAACGAGCGTGCCATATCGGGTCGCGACAAACACGAATCCATTGTTGCAACACCTTTACCTGCGATGTCATCCTTGCACGCTTTGTGCAGACACGTCGTTATATCGTTCAAACATGATTGGCGCATATTTGATTCCGCATTCAATTCCGCAAGTTTCAATGTTGGTGCAACTTCACGCAGAAACGCATCCCAAACATTATTACGCACGGCCATACATTGATCCAACACACGTTCACAAATATTGCGCTTTGATTCCATACGTTCCATAACCGATGCGGTTATTCCATACGACACCGTCGTTTTAACCTTGGTCCCGGCATAACTTGCGGCGGCGGTACTGTTTTGCATATTTTCCGACGCAATTGTTGAAACACAGTTCACCCAATCGGCACCACATGCATCCGCACCCAACATACATTTTTTGAATTCGACCATGCATTCGCCCTGATTGTATTTATTTGCCGAATCAAAACTTTCCTTTAACGCAGTGCGGACATCTGTTTCGGCGCTGTTCATTGCCGCCCGCGCCGCAGATTTTTGTTTTGCAATACTGTTGGCAAAACCACGACAATCCGAATCGATTTGACGTTGATATGTTTGACGTAATAATTTCAAATCTTTGGAACAAGAATCATCAACCTGGGCCGTGCATGTCGCATCCGCGGCCGTAAACAATGCCGCGCCCTTTTTATTCATTATACCGTCGTCATCTTCTTCGTCTTCGTCATCGAATTTCGTTTCAAATATCTTCAATAAATCTTCACGTTTTGACTTCTTAGTGTCCTTGCCTTTTTTTGCGTCCAAACTTACAACATTTCCTTTTTCATCATATTCACGGCCACTACCAAAAACAATATCTGCATTCGCACCAAGTTTTACTTTTTCGACCTCTACCGTCCTTATTTGTTCGGCGTCATTCAACATTTTGTTTATCTCGTCCAATTCTTTTTCATATTTCTCATTATCATTACTGCACAAACAACTGCCACCATTGGCATTATCAGAAATACAAAATTGGTCCATACAACCATAGTATTCATCGTAACATTCCTGACTGTACAATCCCTTTGGTGCGACCTTGGCACGCACGGTTGTACCATCTTGGATTGCAGATTGTTTTTTTGCCACGGCCGCAACGACCGTCGCCGGTATTACCGATAACAGCATGACGTAAATAAATTTTTTCATTTTTAATTCTCTCCCCGGCATCCGCCTTCAACATCACTTACATCTATATCTTCACAAGATTCTATTTCTTGGCAAAAATCTTTTTCTCCGCCAGACATCGCACCCAAAACACCTGCACCAACGCCACCAACCACAGCACCAATCGCGGTACCCCAACCGGCGTTTATCATCGTACCGGCCGATGCACCCGCGGCCAAACCACCGGCACCCGCCTTTAACGCGGACGCGGCCTTAGATTCACCACCGGTTTCGCATACACGTTGCAACCTACACACATGACAGTTGCACAAAGATGCTTCGAACGAAACACTTTTTATATACGAATAACTTTTATCTTCTTCGGACGTTTTTGGTTTATTTTCTACCTTGTATGTAGACAAACACACATCACGCGAACTGGCGCGCGCATCGGCACGTTTTAATTGTAATAATCTTGATTCCAAATCTGCCAAATAACGATTTTCAGCACCAATTTCCGCGATCATCTTTGCAGTAATAAACACACTGTCTTTCAAACTGCGCCGACCGGCGGGTTGTGTCGCACTCTTACATGCCGCAATTGTTTTCTCGTTATCAAATTGCTTAAAGAATTCTGTAACCGCATCTTTACTTTCCGTACGTACTTGGTCGCGTAACTCGCCAATATCAGACGGTGATTTGGTCAAACCTTCAACAATATTACTTTTGGGCAAACAATTCATATCGGTACCGCACACACGTCCCAAAGTATCGGCAAAATAATTCTTGCACCCCTCGACCATTTGATAATCCATTTGCAACAACACCGAACTTACAATCACATCAAAGAATTCTTCATTCTTGCACGACGCAAACATATCTTGAGGACAAAGTTCCGTAATCTCTGACGTCCTTTTACCCAAACATTGCGGTCCGGTAAAGTTCGCACCACATTTATCACGCAAACATGTATCAACATCATTTTGGCAAAACCGCGTACGCAATTCGGCTAATTTATCATTTATTGCACTTTGGATACCCGGAATTTTTTGTTCACATTCTGTGATGATTGGACAAACACCCGCCGCAACCTTTACATTCGTCAAACACGCAGAATTTGTTGACGTTGCGCATCCATCTTCCAAACATGCCTGAATTTGTGCCAAACATGTCAGGCGCATATTTTTATCACTGTACACCGCCGCATCCGCCAACACAGATTTTGATTCGGCCGCCCAATCTTCCAACACGTATGTTTTCACCGCCATACATTGGTCCAAAACATTTTCACATGCATTCGCACGACGCGCCAATAAATCTGCATCCAAACAGTTTTCAAAATTCACACCACAACCACCCTTGTCCGCGATGCACGCACGATAAGCCAACAAACATTCGCCACGATTATATTTGTTGGTCGTACCCAACATATCCAACGTTGCCGAACGCACTGCGGCCTGGGCCGTGCGCTTGTTGGATTCGGCGCCACTTTTTTGTTCGGCCAAATAAGTATCAAATGCCTTGCAGTCTTTAACCACTTCACGTTGGTAAACCTTTTCTTCCATTTCGGCGCGGTTTTTATCACATTGTGCCAAAATATATTCACAAGTGTCCGCCGCCATAGCATACAAATTATCCCCAATATCATCATCGGCGGCCAAACTTTCACTTGCGGAACCATTTATCCACGCAATCAAATCTATACCCGATGCACGCGAAGATTTCTTTGCCTTGTCACTTTCACCGAATTTAACAAATTTCGCCTTCGCCCCAAGGCGCTCTTTTTCGACACCTTCGGTATACAGAGTTTCGGCTTCTTGCTGAATTTTTTGAATTTCCTGAATCAGTGATTTGGACTGTTTGATATTATCAGAACACGAACAACGCCCACCTTCGGATTCATCAAGTTGGCAAAACTCGTCCATACATTCGCGGTATTGTTCGCGACATTCGGTCGCATCCAATGTTGTTTTTTCCGGAACATTCTCTGCAACCGGTTCTGGCTCGTCGGGTTCTGGCTCTGGTTCTTCTGCAACCACATTTGTTTCAACCTTTGCCTTGGACACCTTGACCTTTGATAAAGATTGCACCTTATTCGCCGGCGACATAGATGCCATTGACGCACCACGAATACCAACACGCCCACTACCCGCGTCACTACCACGCGTCGCCGCATATGCCAAACATGGCACCAAGGCCACCATACAAAACCATAAAATTTTTCTATTCATTTTTTCCTTCCTACTATTACTTATAATTTTATCAGAACAACGCCCCGGGGGCAACAAAAAATTCTTGATTTTTTCACCGCAACGACATATTATTTATGACAATAAAACCCAAAGGAATAATATGGCAAAAGATGATGTAGTTGTTTTTACCGGTACGGTCGAAGACAAATTACCAAACACAATGTTTCGTGTACGTTTGGATAATGGGCATGAAATTTTGGCGACAGTATGTGGAAAAATGCGCAAATTGCGTATATGGGTTAACGTTGGTGAAAAGGTTCACGTTGAAATGACCCCCTATGATTTGGCCAAGGGTCGCATTACATTCGTGGAACGCAAACGCCCCGGCTCGAACGATACCCAATCACAACAGTAATAAAAATGTTCGGTTTCCCGAACATTTTTTTATTTGAATTTAATTATGATTATTTTTTCTTTCTTGCAACGGACCGTGCACGTGCCGGTGCAGCAGCGGTCGTTCCCATCCGTTTGAATTCATGATACAGCATTTCAACACAAGTGTATGCCAACAATGCCGACACCGCCGTAATAATGCCACCAATCAAACCGTCGGAAAATATCGCAAACAGAATGATTGCCAAAACCAACACAATGGTCAAACCCAAATTCTTGGTCAAAACCGCCAAAATTTTTTCAAGTGTTTTCATTTTTATTCCTTTTTGTTGTACGTTCCATTATAACACATTTTTACAAAAAATAACAGCAGAATATTTAATATAAAAAAGAAATTGCAACCCGAAAAAATTTCCCCCACAAAAATCATATTATAATTTTTTTGTTGTTTTTTATTTCGGCACTTTGCTAAGATATTTTTGTCGACGGGTGTTTCGTCGATGGGCCTCGAAACCCAAATCAGGCAGCGTCCAATGCTTTTTATGGACGAAATAAAACTCCAACTTTACTTTGGTTGGAGAGCGTCTAATAGCGTCGTATGATGGAATAAACGCGCAATTTCTGCTTGAATTGTTTCGAGTCTCCAACCATCTGGCTGAACCTGATGGTTTTTTCATTCGTATGCATGCGAATGAATGGTAATGGGGGATAGTGGCTATCCGACTTCGTCCGTCACCGCAAAGCGATGCCGTGACTACGCCGCGACTGCGCCGGAAACCTTTGGTTCCGGCTTGGTGTAAAAGGAAGGAAAATGTATGGGGTAAATGGGATTGTTGCAGATAATCGTCATACCGCCGAAGGGCGGTACCCAGTGCGAACGAAAGTGAGCACCTGCGTCGCAGACCTTAAAGTTTGTCATTGCAATGCAATGACAAATCTCCTGCGGAGCAAGACCTCGCTATGCTCGGTCTGGGCCCCGCGCTTCCGCGGGGTGACGGCGCTCTGGAATTAAACAAACAAAAAGGAAGGAAAATGAAAAAATATATATTACTTGTTTCGTTGGTGGTATTGAATGCGTATGCGGACACGGCGCATCAGCAAAAGGTGCCGAATGAATCGGAAAATGATATTTTAACATCACAAGAATATGTGGATGACCGTGTGGGACGCAGCCAGGATTTAATACAACCATTGCCCGCCGGTACAACGGTTGATTAAATTGTGACTCCACCGGCAACCATCG
>JAGCET010000035.1 GCA_017650505.1 Alphaproteobacteria bacterium | reverse complement strand
TGGAGTGGGGACAAAAGGCGCATAATATATATTATGTATAGTTTTGCGCGTAAAGACACACATACATAACATCAATATAAATAATTCTCTGGAAGTTTTGGGTGTTTGGGAGATAAAAATATAACAAATTCTTTGTTGGGCGCATCGTGCTGTCGGCGCGCAGAGATATAAATATACGTCATAAAAAAATTTGCTCGCTATTAGAGCGATCAGATTCATTTATAAACCAATAAAATTATTTTCGTGCGCCAACTTCTACACAATTGGATGTTTAGTAATTTTTGTTTTATTGGCTTTGTGGGGTTTCGCATTATTTAATGATTTTAACGATTTTTACGATTTTTTGTGTTCGTGAGATTTTTTGCGCTTCAAATTTTGTATGTTGAAAAGTTGTGGTTTATGGCTGAAAAAAATGCCGAATCGCCCTGCTTTGTGTGGTTTGAATGCAAAAAATGGCGGATTTCTGCGGTTTTGAGACGTTTTTCTGGTCGTTTTTCGTGTAAAATATGGTGATTTTGCCCTACCCGCTTTTTGTGGGATTGACAAAAATAAAAATTGTTGACAAAATTAGTCTTGCGTCGTCATGCCGTATAGTGTTATAATCCCGTCGGAAAGGAATTAGGGGTTGTTTAATAGAGTTTTTGCAACTTTCTTTGTTGGTGTCGTCGTGTGCATGTTCGTGCGCGGCGCATTGGCAGCCTGTCCATGTGGTAATGGCTATTGTGGATATGGACAATATTGTGTTGAAGAGCCTGTTTGGGGGTCGGATGAAAATAATTATTATTGTGTAAATTGTTCAAATGGTCAGGTGCCAAACGCCAGTTGTGATGCATGTATTTCACCTTGTACAGGATATGATGATGAATGCCCGGCCAATGCGGGTGATAATGTGGCGTGTAAGGTTGATTATTCGATAACTTGTCCTGCTGACAGTGGTTGTCAAAATTGGAAACGCTGTAGTTTAGTAAATGGTGAGATACTGTCGGATTTTATGAAGGGTGAATGCCATTTAGAAGGCTCGGAGAATACTTGTTATGTGAATGAACTTCCATGTAGTTGGTTTGGAATAGACAGTTTTGATGTTGGTTGGAATTGTGAACGAGAAGATCAGGTTGGTAACGCTGTATGGAGTGCAGATCATAATGCGTGGGATACCAAAAATTGTTCTTGTTCAACTGTGGATAGAGATCTTGTTGCATATGGTGGAGTGGCAGCAGGTGCGAACTGTATAAAGGCGAATGCGGATTTTTATGTGAGGGATGAAGAACGCTATGAAACTACCAGTGCTGCTGGTTTTGTTTATTATTCAATTAAACGCAAATTTTGTCGTCAATGTAGTGCGGATTCCTTACCAGTTACTATGAATTCGCCCGATGCTTATGGTATTATTTTACGACCGCAGGGCATGGATGGAAATTGGGGGGTGATAAGTTGTGGTGGAACGGCGCCATCTGGGCCATTTGTTGTGAACGAATGTGTCATAGATTTCTCGTTGCCGAGTGGCACAGATGCGGTAAATGCGTGTCTGGTGCCCGATTCGACATTATACACCGATAGTATTGGTACATTTAGATTGGGTAATAATTGGGCGGCGTGTGCCGATTATAATCCGTGATAGAGGACCAAAAATAAAACCGCCCTGCCCCTTTGACACGGCGGTTTTTTGTACGACCATTTTTTATCTTACCGATGCCGGTTTGAACAGTTCTTCGGGTTTTACGGCCTTGTCCTTGGTCTTGACATGCGTCAGCATCGCGTCCAACGCCTTGCGTTCAAACAGCATACCGCGCAACATAGTCAACGCATTTGGATTTTTGTTATAGAATTCAAACACTTGTTTTGGGTCCGGATAGCGTGATGCCTCCGCCCAAATGGCCTGTTGCAGGTCATCGCGCGAAACTTCAACTTTATTCTTGGTGCCCCATTCGGCCAAAATCAGGCCTAATTTGACGCGGCGTTCGGCATCTTTGCGTTCTTTTTTTTCATCAAACTTGCAATCGCCGTCGCATTTCCCATCACAGTGTGCATGATGATGATCGTGTTCATTTTTCGCCAATTGCAATTCTTGATCGACCAAAATGTCCGGCAAATCCAATTTAACTTTGTCGGCCAAAGCGTCCAATAATTCGTTGCGCATTTCTTGCTTGGCGGCTTCTTCGTATTGCTCGTTCAGGATGTTACGAACATGGTCGCGCAGGTCGGCTACAGATTCACGCCCAATTTCACGCGCAAATTCGTCATTTAATTCCGGCAAGATGTGTTTCCGAACCTCGTGCAATACAATCGCAAAACGTGCGGCCTTGCCAGCAAGGTTATCTGCATGATAATCCTTGGGGAATTTTACATTGACGTCGAATTCGTCGCCCGCCCGATGTCCGATAATTTGGTCTTCGAACCCCGGAATGAAAGAGCCAGACCCCAACACCAAGTGGTGCATTTTCGCGGCACCACCTTCGAATGCCGTGTCATCAATGAAGCCGGTAAAGTCAATAACGGCGGTGTCGCCGTTTTCGGCCCGGTAATCCGCAGGTTGCTTTTCGGCGACGCTGCGCGCGCGACGCAGGTTTTCGATTGCGGTTTCAACCTGGGCCTCGTCCAGTTTTGTTGTCTTGTGCGTCAGGGTGATTTTTTCCAAATCGATTTCCGGCAATGTTGGCAGAATATCAAATTCCAACGTGTATTCGGCGTCTTGCCCTATTTTCCATTGGCTAAGGTCGCCCTTGGGTGCGCCGGCCAGGCGGATTTTTTTATCCGCGGCGTATTTTTCTAAATCTGCGTTCATAAGGTTGTCTATGGCTTCGCCCATGGCGGACGCGTTAAACTTTTGACGCAGTACGGCGATTGGTACGTGGCCTTTGCGAAAACCGGGCATTTTTGCATCACGACCGTATTTTTCCAATATTTTGTCGGCTGCGGTCTGAATTTCGTCGGCGGTCAAAAATCCCGTTACAGAATAATGTAAGTCTTTGATTTTATCTTTTTTAATCATAGTATAATCCTTTACGTGATATAAAGTTGCCCCGCCAGTATACAGGCATTTTTTTATAAATTCAAGATATAAAAATACCCTTGACCCGAATCATTGAATTTTGTTAGACTTAAAATGCGAATCGGATGGATTTCGGTTCAATATATTGGAAATCTTGGGGACTAACGGAAAGGAAAGGAGGAAAACAGATGAGAAAAACAATATTGTTCGCGGCAATTGTGGGATTGACGTCAATCGGTGCCTATGCGACGGGTGAAAACGTCGTAACAAGCAAAACATATGTGGACAGCGGTATATCACAAAAGCAGAATATCATTACAAAAAAGGCAACAGCAAATCAGGTTATGACATTTCCAACAACAACTGGTGGTATGCCGGGTGCCCGTACAATTCAAACATCTGTATCAAGTGGGACAGATTTGGTCACACGAGGTGGTGTGAATACCGCACTGAATGCGAAGCAAAATAAAATCAGTGGTGGCACGTCTGGTGATGTTGTTGTATATAATTCCTCTGGTGGAATCAGTGGCGATTCAAAGGGGGTATATAATGCCAGTTCGGCATATAGCGGTCAGACTCAAAAACTGGTAGAGGCACAACATGTCAATGGCGCTGTTGCGAATGGATTCAATGCTCATTTAACGTGCAGCAGCCCCGCAAACGGCAATACAACAAATTGCGACCTTTGGCAGATTAACACACTAAACGCCGCAACCAATGCATATGTTCCGGAACAATAATAACTTTGATACCAAGAAGGGAATAAATAATGTACAAAAAGATATTGCCAATTGTGATTATGGTCGTGTGTGTACCCATAGTGGCAAGTGCAACGTGTACAATACGATATGCATGTGGCACAGGTGCAACGGGTGAAGTGCCGGGGAATCAAACGGTTTCAACAGGAAAAGTGTTTACGCCGTCGGTAAATACTTGCACACGTGATGGGTATGTGTTCAGCCATTACCTTGCCACCCCAAGTAGTTATACTTATGTTAACGATGGCGTCGCAGTACCGAATTCAGAATACACCATACCGTTTAATGGAACCAATACGTGTTCACGTAGTGTAACAATAACGTTAACTGCCCAATGGGTTATGGCCAATATGGATACACCAACATCACAACATTATGTTGACGCGGAATTGTCAACTAAACAGCCGATGATAGTTGGTGATGCAAATGGTGCAAATAAAATAATGCTGTTCAGTGATACGACTGATGGTGAATTTGGAAGTCGTGATATTGTAACAACACTTGGTACCCCAAACGCAACAACGGGCTTATATACTGGAACTGATATATGCGAAGACCCCGAGAACGACCTGTGTACAAATGCCCCCGAAATTCCTACACGTGGTGCCGTATTGAATGGACTGAATGCGAAACAAAACACAATAAGCGGTACGGCAAATTGGGTGACAACATATACCAACACCGCTGGTGAGCTAAACAGCAAACCGATATACAATGTAACACATAGTTCCAGTGATGCATTGGTAGAGGCCGGCACATTGAACGCCGCTATAGCAGATGCAGTGAACAGTGAACTGACCCAGGTGACCGAAGATGGTACCGAAAGTTCGAGTGGAACGCTGTGGCGTATAAACACAACACCGACGTTGCTTATGACACGAATGTATTTGGACACGAGCATAGATGGTAGTGGGCATTGTACTCATGAGTTAAATGATTCTACTGACGATTTTAGTTGTTCTGGAGTAGCACTTCCTAGAGGCGGGTGGGAAGTACAGTTTTCGTATGGTAATATAATCGGAAGGGCGTGGTGTAGCAATATAAGCGGAACGTCGGGACAAGCGGCGGATAGCGTGGCTAATGCATCATTGGAAGACCAGTATAGTAACTGGATCCCAACAAATAGTTCTCCTTATGGTTTAAGTGGTGGCAGTTGTTGGTGTAGAATGGATAATGTTAATGGGTACTCTGTAACCTCAAGTTGGGTGCTTAGTAATACGTATGATATTGGTCTTTGTGCGTCTAGATGTGCGATCAGTTGCTCTCAGGACGTTCATGTCGATTCATCTTTCCGTAATACCATTTTCGGCGAAAATGCGCTATAAAAATCGAATGGGTAAATTTTGATTTCCAATAATCTCGCCGTCATCGCCCACAAAAATGTGGAACATTTTTGTGGAGCCCGATGTTGCGGGATTTTGTTGTGTCATAGATTCGTCATCCCGGCCTTTGCCGGGATGACGATAAAAAATGGGCGCAATTACATGCGCCCGCACTGATCACTTACACCCATCGCGTCATGACCGCGCCGCGGTCCTGACGGACTAACCACTCACACTCTATCGTTAACGTTTGCTGCACTGGGTTGAACGACGTGCCTTGCGATAACCATAGTGTTTACGTTCGACAACACGGCTGTCGCGGGTCAGGAACCCGGCCGCCTTTAATGCCGCACGCAAATCCGGTTCGGTGCGTTCCAATGCCTTGGAAATTCCGTGCTTTACCGCACCCGCCTGGCCCGACAGGCCGCCGCCCATAACCATTACGAATGCATCGTATGCGCCTTCGCGTTTGGTAACGGCGAACGGTTGGTTCAAAATCATTTGCAACACCGGACGGCGGAAATATTCGGCCATCGGACGTTCGTTGATGACAATGTTGCCCTTGCCCGGCATCAAGTACACGCGTGCAACAGAATCTTTACGTTTGCCGGTTGCATAAACGGCCTTGTTCAACTTTGGCACGGCAACGGTTGTGGTCGATTTTTTCGCCGTGGTTGCGCGCGCAGTTGTCTTTGCCGACGTTGACTTGGTTGCCGTGGTCGTCTTTTTCGCGGCCGTGGCGGTTTTCTTGGTTGCCGGGGCGGCCTTTTTTGTGGCAGTC
This sequence comes from Alphaproteobacteria bacterium, assembly GCA_017650505.1. The sequence goes on along the minus strand of JAGCET010000035.1, from coordinate 8,543 downwards.
GCCTTGGTGGTGGTTTTCTTTGTCTCGGTTGCCATTATTCGCCCCTTTTGTTTTTACGATTCAATCCCGCAAAGTCAATCACGATTGGATTCTGTGCGGCATGTTTGTGTTCGCCGCCCGCATACACGTGCAGTTTAGTCAGGCGTTTGTCCGCCAATGCCACCGCAGTGCGCCGGCCCATCATACGCTTTACCGCGTTTTTGACCAACAGTTCCGGTTTTTCGGCACGCATTTGACCCAATGTGCGTTCTTTGATTCCGCCCGGGTATGTCGTGTGCCAATAGAATTTTGTTTTGTCCGCCTTGGTCCCCGAAAGTGCAACTTTGTCGGCGTTTATCACGATAACGTGGTCGCCGCAGTCCATGTTCGGTGTCCATGTGGCCTTGGTCTTGCCGCGCAGGATGTTTGCAACATACGCCGCCAAACGTCCCAACGTGCAATCGGTTGCGTCAATAAGATACCATTTGGCATCTAATTCGCACTTTTTTAACGATTTTGTCGTTGCCATTTTTGTTTTGCCTTTTGTTTTATTAAAAAGTTCGCGTTATTATGTCGCAAGCCCGCAGAAAAGTCAAGAAAAATCGTTATGGTATTATAATACCGCACAAAACAAAAAACTTGATAATGTGGTAATAGTCTGATAACCTTGGGCCATGGTAATTATTATGGAGTCTAATGATGGCAAATGACGATATAAAAAAAATAGTTGAACGCGAGGCCAAATGGCAAAAGCGTTGGCGCGATGCGCGTGTGTTTGTTCCCAAAAAAGATGGTTCAAAACCGCGTTTTTATAACTTGGTTGAATTTCCCTTCTTGTCTGGGGCTGGATTGCATGCAGGTCATTTGTTGAATTACAGTGGTATGGATGTTATGGCGCGTTTTCGTCGTCATTTGGGCTATGATGTTTTTTATCCAATGGGTTTTGACTCTTTGGGAATTGCCGCGGAAAAATATGCAACTAAAATCGGAAAGCATCCTGCCGATGTGTCTGAAGAATTAAAGAAGTCTTATTCAGAAACTATTGATAAGGCCGGTTGGTCTGTGGATCCAGAATCGCGTGTTGCGACATCTGATTCAGATTATATAAAATGGACCCAATGGATGTTTATTCGATTCTTTCGGGCTGGGTTGGCATATAAATCTGAATTGCCAATGAATTGGTGTCCGAATTGCCGCACGACACTTACCAATGAAGAATTGGAAGACGGGTGCTGTGATCGTTGTCATGGGCCGGTTGAAAAGAAAATGAAATTACAATGGAATTTGGCGATTACTAAATATGCGGATCGTTTGGTTGATGATTTGGCCTTGGTGGATTATCCGGAAAAAGTTAAAACTATGCAAATCAACTGGATTGGGCGTTCGTATGGTGCCGATGTTGATTTTCGTGTTGGTGACGATATTATGACCGTATATACCACACGTGTTGATACTATATTTGGTGTGACATTCTGTGTTATGGCGCCAGAACATAAATTGGTCAAAAAGTGGCTTGATGAAGGCAAAATTAAAAATGCCGATGCGGCGAAAGAATATAGTGCCGCGGCCAAGGCCAAGTCAGAAATAGAACGCACCGATGTCACAAAAGACAAGACGGGTGTTCGTTTGGATGGTGTTATGGCAACCAATCCGTTTAATGGGCGTGAGATACCGATCTTTATATCGGACTATGTGTTGGCGGATTATGGGTTTGGTGCGATTATGGCGGTGCCGGCACACGATTCGCGCGATTGGGACTTTGCAAAAAAGTTTGGTTTGGAAATCATTCCGGTTTTGGCCGGGGGTGAGCCCGATAAGGTATGGGAAGGCGATGGAGTGCACATAAATTCAGAATTCTTGGACGGAATGGACAAAGAAACCGCGATTGCCGCCGCAATTAAATATGGTAATGAACATGGCTTTGCGCGTGGAACAAAAAAGTACAAATTAAAAGATTGGGGCTTTTCACGTCAAATGTATTGGGGCGAACCTATTCCGTTGGTTTATTGCGAAAAATGTGGGTGGCAACCTGTACCAGAAAGCGAGCTGCCAATTATGCAACCGCATATGACCGACTATAGGCCAACCGAAGACGGCGAAAGTCCATTGGCGCGTGCCACAGATTGGGTAAATACAAAGTGCCCATGTTGTGGTGGCGTGGCAAAACGCGAAACAGACACTATGCCGCAATGGGCGGGATCTTCGTGGTATTTTTTACGATATCTTGATGCACATAATGATAAGGAATTCTGTCGTCGAGATCTGTTGGATAAATGGATGCCGGTTGATCATTACAATGGTGGTATGGAACATACTACACGTCACCTGCTCTATTCGCGTTTTTGGTATAAAGTGTTATCTGATTTAGGCTATGTGCCTGGTGTTGAGCCATATAAAAAACGTACTGCGCTTGGTACATTATTGGGCAGCGATGGGTACAAGATGTCTAAATCTAGGGGGAATGGGTTTATGACATTGGATTTGGTAGAGAAAGTTGGTGCAGACGCGGCTCGTGTTTCGGTGTTGTCGTTGGGACCATGGGAAAATAATACTGTTTGGACGGATGGTGCGTTGGCCGGGGTGCAGCGTTTCTTGAAACGTGTTGAAAATATGTCTGATAATCTGACAGATGATGAATTGACAACCGAACAAGAATTTTTGATAAATCGTTTGATTGCCGATGTCACGGAACGTTTGGATGGAATGAAGTTTAACACCGCGATTTCCGCCATGATGGAATTTTTGAATGCTTTTTCTGGTGGGCGGATGCCGCGCGTCGCGTACGAAGTGCTGATTCAGATGCTGAACCCGTTTGCACCGCATTTGACCGAAGAAATGTGGGAAAAGTTGGGCCACACGGATATGTTGGTCTTTGAACCGTGGCCGACGTTTGATGCGTCGAAATTGGTGCAAACAACCGCGACCTTTGCAATAACGATAAATGGCAAACGTGTTGGTGAATTTGTTGCCGGTTTGAACGCGACCGATGCGGATTTGACGCAAATGGCGCGTGATACGGTGGGCGCGAAACTTGCCGGTGCGGAAATAATCAAAACCATTGTTGTTCCAAAGAAATTGGTGAATTTCGTTGTGAAGAAGTGTTAGTGGCCAGTGCTAGTGGTTAGTGGAACCGCCCGAATGGGCGGTTTTTGTCTTTTGAATAAAATACTTGACATTTGAAAGTTTTGTATTATATTATTGTGTGTAAATAACAAAAAGGAATAAAAATGCCGGGTGAAAAAAAATTGTTTTTTGGTGTTGACCCAGAAACATTAGAAAAACAAGAACAAATTGCGGCGAAAAAATCAGCGGCCGATGCGAAACGCAAGTCAGATGAAGAAGCCGCCAAACAGGCGGCCACGGAACGTGCAGAAATATTACAGAAGGTCGGCGTGAATTCTGCAATTTACAAAAAAGACAGGTCCAAAGCGATAGGTGGTAGTATTTTTGGTGTTGGTATGGGTATTGCCTTTTGGCTTTGTTTAAGTTTTTTTGTAAATGGATTTATTGACGCATTTAAAGATAAAGATGTTGGTGGGCCGGAATGGACAAAATCTGTGGTGAATCCGTTTGTTGACGGTAAATTTGCTCCGACGGCCACGTGGTATCGTCAAATTGCGTTTTTACTGGTATCACTTTGTATTGCTATTGGAACGCAGCATGCATACGGTTCGAACTATTATGAATCCAGAAAATGTGTTCGCACGGTAGATATGATGTTGAATTTGGAAAAATTTGGTGCGAAATATAATCTGAATAAGCGTCAGGTGAAAAAGTTGGTAAAAGAATTGGATTTTATCATCAGTCATCTGGCCACAGAAAAGCGCATCTATTTTGACATGTTGATGAATGGTGAAATCAATATCAAAGATAACAAAACATTTATGGATATGGCGGTGGCGATTATGATGGGACATTTAGAATCGCATCCCGAAGATGCACAATTGATTTTGGATACGTTCGAAGAGAAATCTTTACCAGACGATTTATTGCGCAAATGTCAGTATAAGGTAAAACAGCAAAGTCATTAAAAAAGGAGTAAAAACATGGTAAAAATAAAAGAAATATTAAAACATCCAATAACAACACATTCGGCGGTGGCTTTGATTGTCGCTTTGGTAACATGGGGTTTAAGGCCGTCTGCGGAAGAAAAATTGTTTCAAGATAACGAAGATTCTGCATTACATACGTTTCGTACAGAATATGTGGACCCCGTATCGGGCCAGACCGTTACTGCAGCAAATTTTGGGTATTTAAACCGGGAATATTTTGACCCGAATAACTTTCCGGAAGTCAATTGGGTAAACTATTCTAATACCAAGATTGGTCAGATTTTTGGTGAATATGTTGCAAAAGAAATGGCCTGTGGAATTGATTCTGTTAACAATCATTTGACCACGCCCGGGAAAAAATATCGTTTGGATTACAATTATTGTACCAAGGCCGCAACGACTGCCGTAAGGGATGCGGAAAAACGTATGGGCTTTGTCGATAAAAAGGGCAAAGCCAAAAAAGGACGTTTTGAATTGTTTTCTGAAAAAGGCGGTGATCAGGCCATTTATAATGGTGATGAAACGGTAAAATATTTTAAAAGACTGTATGAATCTGTTCCGGGTGCAATTATAGAAAATCCGACAAGCGAGGATTTTAAAAGACTTGGTGCGGGCTCTATACTCAGATTCCCCGGTCATACAAAGATTTACATGGGATTGGGTTTTGTAGATATGTCCGGGAAAGTTTTTGTCCCAAGTAATCGTGGTAGACCGGTTATGGCATCTGGATATAATGATACTTTCTCGTACTGTGGTGAAAGTGAAAATTGTATCGCCATAGATTTATCAAAAATTGTTACGCATAAATTTCAAGATGAAATTGGCCGTAACACGCGATAAATTTGAATAACATCGCCCGTTCAGGGCGGTTTTTGTTTGACTATAGTGTGCTTTTCTTATAAAATATTCGGTAGAGAAATTAGCAAAAGGAGAAAAGTATGATTACGTATGAAGAAGCGGCAAAACGTATAGAGAACGAGACGAAGTTATATTCTCCAACCGATAAAAAGCGGTTGGTTGTGCCTGCGTATGGATTTTCTGGGGCGGTTGATGCCAAGCGAGTAGATTGGTTGCCGCCAACGTATGAACCAAAAGAATACGACGTCAAAGGCTTGGTTTTTTATAACCCAAAGGATAATGCAAAACAAGTTCTTAAACAGCAAGACGGTTGTTTGATAATGTACGATGCGCCGGGGTTAAAGGATAGAGTCGAGGAATATATTAAGCAAAAGCCCAAAACGTTTGAAACCGTTGATGGTATTATGGCATTGCTTGATTTTTTAAAGACCCAGGCGATAGATCCGGCCACAGGTAGGGCGGATGTTTATGATACCGATGTGAATTTTGTTTCGGGCTTGGTCGGTGCGCCGGATCAAAGTAAGATAAAGCCAGGAATTGTTTTCGTTGGCGCAAAAAAGAAAGAAACAGTGAAAGCCTTTTATGTTGGGGCGGGTGAAAAATTTCAGGGCGCAACCGGGCAACCACAAACCGCGGGGGCCGGTGGTGCATATATAGTGAGTGATACCGGTGGATTGCGGTTGGTTCAGGCGGATGTGTTTAACCTGGCCTATGCATTGGTTTGGGGACCACAAATTCAAATAAATCAAAATATTATGCAACGACGCGGTATGTAAAAAACAACCGCCCATTCGGGCGGTTCCAATAACCCTATTGTTGTTTAACGAGAATTGCCAAGCCAAGAAAAAATCGCATTGGTATATATGTAGCCACATAAATTTGGTGATGTACGGCGTTCTGTGGGAAAAGCCGACAGATTCTTTGTCGCCTGCATCAGATTGTGACGCTGAATTTCCTTGGGGTCATAAATGAAATAGCAATATTTGTTATAGGGTGCGACATCTGTGTGATAACAATGAAGTAATAAATCTTCATATTCCCAGAGGTTATTTATATGTTTAACAAGATTATCGTATGTAAACTGTTTCGTTTGGCCGTGTCCGGATATTTCAATTATTGACATTGATTTGTATTCATCAAATGGTTCTTTAAACGCCAAGTGCAGTGTGTATGACTCTTTGAATGCACTGTGTCCGCCTATCCTTGGCAAATCAGGATAGTAATCAGTATCTGAGGCGTATAAGTCACCGTATTTTGTGAGTGATTGTACCAAGTTTGATTGCTCGATTTTGGCCGCTAAATCCGGTTTTGGAACTTGGAGCCTTTGCAAATTCTGCATGTAAATATCATCACAAAAAAATGGTGCTTTGGTAAATATTAAATCACCCATTTTTTTCCCTTTGTTATGAAATTTTTTCAATTCTGTGGCGACGTTTTTCGGTGTCGTCAAATGGACTTTCCAAAAATGCGCGTGCGCACAGGAATGCCATTTCAATATCTATATCGTCCGCACCAAGTGTCAAAACATTTATATCGTCGTGAAATCTATCATCGCGGGCCTGGTCCGGGCGGTCGCATCGTGATGCGCGAATATGACGATAACGGTTTGCCGCAATTTGAACGCCCGCCCCCGTGCCACAGACCAAAATTCCGCGGGTTTTTGGTTCGTTCAACATGGCATCGGTCAATGTTTTTGCAATGTCTGGAAAATCAACCGGCGTATTCAAATCGTCGGTTCCCAAATTTACCATATTGTACCCCAGTGCGCTTAACATTTCGATTAAGTAAAGTTTAAGCCCTACCCCACGGTGGTCGGCGGCGATAAATACACGTTCAATATTTTTATTCATCTTTCTTATCCTTGCGTTTGGCCAGTTTGCATTCTAACCCGGTGTTGGACGTTATGTTCAGTGTTCTGTACGACAATGTGCCCGACATTTGGGCGTGGCTGAATACATTTGCGATATCGACCGTTGCCGGGCCAATCAGTGTTCCGTGCAAGAACAAATTGCCGGTGTTGATTTCACCTTCTACACGTCCGCCACGGCCAATAACCACGGTTCCGGCGCTGACATTTCCAATGACGTGGCCATGAATTTGGACGCTGTGGTCGGTTTTTATGTCGCCGGTCAATTTGCATCCCGCGCCGATAATCGTGGGTGATGTTTTTTCATCTGCGTTTGTGAATGCCAACATTTCTCTTTCCTTTTTTAGTCTTTTACGAATTTTTCCGGGTCAAATGGATCGCCTTTGTACCGAATTTCATAATGCAGGTGCGGTCCCGTTGAACGCCCCGAAGAACCGCCAAGCCCAACAATAGTTCCCGGCCGTACCCAATCGCCACGCGATACCAATATTTTTGACAGGTGAGCGTACAGTGTTGTAAACCCAAGTCCATGGTCAATTTCAACCGTTGTCCCATATCCGACGCGTTCGCCGGCCGATATAACGCGTCCCGGTGCGACGGCCATAAGTTCGGTGCCAATTTTCCCGGCAAAATCTATACCACGATGCTGTTTCTTTTCGCCTGTGAATGGGTCGCTGCGTTTACCAAATTTGGATGTGACGCGAACATCTTTGACCGGGGCACCAAGTGGCAAAACCTTTTTAAGTTTGTTTAATCCGTTCCACAGTGTTATATTGTCCGCCAATTTTTGATACTTTTCGTCCAATTCTTTATCAATCTCTAATGGGTTGAATACGGCACCAACAAGTTGGTTTGAATAACGATTCGCATTTTTGACCAACACGTCTTCGCCCAATCCCAATGCCACCAATGTGCCGTTCGCCTGTTTCAGTTCGGTCCGTAATTCTGCGATTTTTTCACCCGCCAATTTTGACACAGAATCCATTATTTTGTTGTCGGTTTCAAGTATTTTGGCCACAGATTCCAAAATCTCGATATCACGTTTTTTTATTTCGATATTTTCGGCGCGGGTCAATTCATATTCGACGGCCAATTCAGAAACCTTGGTATATTCGGGTGCATAGCCTTCATCGGTAAACATTTCGGTCAGGCGGGTTTTCAAAAAGTCCAATTCACCCCATGTTTTAAGGCGGTCATTTATCAGTTCTTCGCGTTGTGCATCGGTAAGTTTTTTCTCTTTTAACAATTTGTCATCGATAACATTTATATTCTTGGTCAATTCGTTGTATTTACCAAGATAGTTTTGCAAATCTATCATATGATGGGCATATTTTTCGCGCATCTGTTCCAACTGAATTGTACGATTTTGCAACATTGGGCGGTGATAAACAAATACGTATGTTGACCAAGACGCCCATATAACCAATCCAACCTTGGCACAGAATTTTGTAAAACGCCAAAAACTACTCTGTTCAAAAGTGTAAACATTTCCGCGTGGCGTATCCATGACGGTGAATTCGCGTGGCGGGAAAATGCGAACGATTACGCGCCATATGGCCCGGAAAGGCGCGGTAATAAACGCCCAAAGTGACGTAAAATATCGTGTTATAAAATTTATCATAACGGGGTTAGCATACTAAAATAATATCGAATAGTCAAGAAATCACAACGTGGGGGTCCTGAAGTTCGAGAAGGCGGGGGAGAGCACCGTGGTCTCCGACAAGATCACCGTGAACGGCGTGGAACTGCAACTCACGGGCAATGAGGAATACTCCGGTGTCGTGGAC
>JAGCET010000034.1 GCA_017650505.1 Alphaproteobacteria bacterium | reverse complement strand
TGGACGACGTTGAAACAGCGCCCTTGGTCAATGCACCGGTACTTACCGATGCGGCACGTGCAACATCCGCTGTATTTGATTTTGTTGGTACGGTCAAACTGCCCGCGCGAACAGACGGTGCGCCGAACGCATTAAGCCCGACCAGTGATGATATACAAACAGTTGTTAAAAACAGTTTGGTCATTTTTTTCTCCTTTCTTTGTTGTAAAAAATAAACGAACAGTCAGAAAACCTAACAGTCGGGGTGTTCGCAAATCGTAGCAGTTATCGACCCCAGTGGCCTTTTGCGATTGCATTATGACCACTGGCACCCCGACCATGCGGGGTTCAAATCTTAACGGCGCAAAAACATTCACGGAAAATAACCCGGATTACGATGCCTTGCACCGAACTGCAACGGGGCTGCGACGCCCCCGAACAGAATTCCCATCCTGTTCATGCGAATAATATCACATTTTTACCCAAAAGTAAAATCGAAAAAAACACGCGGGGCTTTTGCCCCGCGCACTAATCACTAACCACTAACACCTACATCCGCATTGGCATAAGGATGAACAATGCATCGGTGTCCGGGTTTGTGGATTTGATAATCGTTGGCGATAACGGGTCCTGCATTTCCATTTGGAATTTTTCGCCTTCGACCTGGCCCGCAACGTCCATAAGGAATTTTACATTGAACGTCACACTGAATGACGCATCACCGTTGTATTCGATATCTAATTCCTGGGTCGCAGTACCGGCATCCGGACTGGACGCGTTCACAACCAATTTATTCATTGAAAATGTCAACTGTACAGACTTTGTCTTATCTATACTGGCCACCGAAACCAAATCAACCGCATTCAAAAATTGCTTGCGATCCATAATGGCAATCTTGTCATTACCCTTTGGAATAACAACACGATAGTTCGGATATTGCGCATCGACCAATTTACTTGTCAGCATGGCGGCGCCGATTGTAAAGCGTGCCTTGGTATCAGACAATTCGACATTCACGTCATCAACCGTCGCATCTTCTAATAACTTTGACAATTCGCCAATCACACGACGCGGCAATATTACCGCCGGCATTTCCGCCGAACCCGCCGGTGCCGGCATCGCGCACAGTGCCATACGTTGCGCATCAGTTGCAACCGCAGTCAATTTGTTTTCACCATCGTCATTCGCAATATGGAAATAAATTCCGCCCAAATGATACCGAACATCGTCCGTCGGAATCGCAAATTTGGTCTGGTTTATCAAATGCGCCAAATCGCCTGTGGTCATTTGGAATTTGGTGGTCAAATTGCTGCCCGCCATGGCCGGGAAATTTTCCGCCGGCAATGTCGGCAAATGAAACACCGCGCGATTACTGGACACAACCAAAGAATCACCCGATTGCTTAAAAGAAATTTCGGCATCATCCGGCAATTTGCGCACAATGTCATATAACATCTGGACCGGGACAGTGATTTTACCACCCAACGTTACATCGGCCACAACATGTTCGACCAATTCCAGATCGACATTGGTCGCAGACAACACCAAATCGTCCGCCACCTCTATCTTTACATTCATCAAAATCGGCAACGTAGCCCGCTTTTCAACAATAGACTGCATATGCCCCAACGCCCGGATTAAAACCTGACGAAATACGGTAAATTCCATTTCATAACTCCTGTTTCTTTCATTCTGTTTTCTACATTCTGGGTGATATTTTAACAAAAAATGCCGATTCGGTGCAAGAGTAAAAGCACACCCCGGCAATTATTTATTAGAATCGGACTTTTTGGTCGAATTTATGACACCGTTTGCCAATTCCGCGGCCGACAAATCCATCCATTCCGGGTCATTTTTATGCGACGGCGCACCGCGTTCCAGTGCGGTTTTGCACGGATTATCATCCGCCAACCAATTCGTCAACAAATCCCCCGCCAACAATCCGACCCCGGCCCCGGCCAACAAACCCACACCACCGGTAAACGGTGCCAACAATAACCCAAGGCCGGTCGCAGACAACGCCTTGCCCGCGATGGCAGCCCCACTTATTTGAATATCTGGTTCGGCCAAATTCCCGGTTATTGTAATAGTGTTTACAACATTACCACTGATTGACAGTTTAATTCCACGCACCGGTATCGTTGTCAAAGACAGACTTAACGTTTCCGCGCCCAAATCAACCGTGCCATCTAACATCACATTTATCGCATTCGTTTCAATCGCCACACCATTTTGCGTTTCAATAAGCCCATCACGCAGTTTCAGGTTAGCCGTCGCGGCCTTGATTGTCATTTGATTGTATTTCTTGTTTGATGAAAACATATCGTGAATACTGTGGCGCAGACTGGTCAAGAAATCTTCACCATACATATACTCAACCAATTCAGAATGCGCCCAACCATTCCCGACCGAATATACCCGCACTGGCCCAGTTATCGTGTGCATAACCTCTGACATATCACGACCCGATGCACGCACATAGGTTTCAAAATCCAACGGCAAATCGGATATAAAGTCTTTAATTTTTATCTGGTCTAACAATGTTCCAATTGTAATACCATGACCAACGCCGCCCATTTCTGCATCTATACGTCCCGATACATCAACATCGCCATTTATCGCCGCAACAATATTACCATCAACAAATCCGGTTTTGGCATCGACACGTAACTTGGCATCACGGGCACGCAAGTTTACCTTCAGATTATCCAACGACAAATTTCGATACATTATAAGTTTGCCCAATTCAACACTCGCAGTAATCTGATTTTGGTACAAGTATTTACCAAACAGTGGCATATCGTGAAACACGTTTAATTCCCGTCCCTTTGGCTTCGTCGACGAACCATACAGTTCCGGGAACAGTTCCATCAAATTCACTTTTTTGGATGCCAAATTTATATTTAACTCTGGCTTTTTCTTGCCCCAATCCAACGAACCCGACAATTTAATTTCACCGCCCCGAACGACAATCGAAGATTTATGCAAGGTCAATTTCTTGTGCCCAACGCCACCCGAAATATCTACCTGAACCGCCGGCATTTTTGGAAATTCCATATTCAATAATTCCCCAATCGGACGAATATCGGGAATATCACCCGTAATCACAAAATCTATTGGAATCTTGCTGGTTCCTTCCAATGCGACATTTGCAATCAACGCATCACCATCGGAAGAAAATGCAACACTTACCGGATAAACTTTACGTTCTGCATTATATTTATCAAACGATATAATAAAAGGAATAACCGTTGATTTTGGATTTATCCAACCGCGATATTCACGCGCCCCAGAACGGTCCGAATACCGAATATTCATTCGTGGCAACACATATTTTTCACCATTCATATATACCAATAAATTACTTATACCCAACGCACCCAATCCCGGTTCTTCAAATGGGTATTCTGGTTTTTCCAAATCTTGCTGTACAGCGGAATCCGCCGTATTGCCATTTTTTCTATTCCATATATTGTCATTCAAATATATCGACGCATTGTTTATTCCAACACGTTGTATCGCCGGTCTGTTCGTAAACAAAGATATCAAATTTATCTGCACATCCACCGTTTCCGCATCAAATAAATTTTTATGTTTCGCATCGCCATTATTTGGAATCACAACATTATGCATCGTCACCCGTGGCCGCAAAGATAGTTTCCACGAAACATCACCCAAAATTTCCACCTGCATTCCGGTCGAAGCACGCAACACATTCAACAAGTTATTACGCAAAGTATTCATATCCATTTGGCTTAACGCAACAATAATTGCCACGACCAACACGGCAAAGAACAAAAACACAATACGCGCAACAATAAAAAACTTATTTTTCTTTATCATATTAGTCTCTTAACCTATGGTATCGGCAATTCCAACAAATTTATCACCGGTTTCATAAAATCCGGCACCGGTGCCTGGAAAGAAATTATTTTTCCACTGGACGGATGCCGAAGTGTTAACTTATACGCAAACAAAAACAAATTCTTGGTCGTCAGTACCGATTGCAACTCTGGACTCATTTTACGTCCAACACCATACAGGTCATCACCAACAATTGGCGCATTTAATGAAAATGCACTATGCAATCTTAACTGATGAGTACGACCCGTCCTTGGCGAAAACAAAATCCATGTCAACATTCCGGACGCACGCGTCAAAACACGATATTCGGTAACCGCATGATGTGGACGTGCACCCGTACCGTTTTCACGTTCCGGTCCATCAAACACACGACCCTTTAACATATAATTATCTATGACGCCGCGCGAATCGACAACATCGCCATTTAATAAAGCCAAATATTCTTTATGCGCAATTTTATTTTGAAATTGGTGTGCAAGATTTTGCGCTGCACGTTGATTTTTGGCCACAACCAACAATCCACTTGTTTCCATATCTAAACGATGAACAAGTGATATTTTATGATACGGGAATAATGCCGCCGCCATTTTATCCACAGAACGACGAATACCAGTTCCGCCCTGAACCGCTAATCCCGCCGGTTTGTTAAAAACAACAATATCATCATCACTGTGAATTATTGTTTTGCGCAATTGTTCTAAATCTGATAAAGAAAACTTTTCACCCGATTCGTCTTTTTTGGGTGCAACGGTGTATTCGACCAACGTTGGTGGAACACGGATGCCATCCCCCTTATGTAAAACCTCGGTACCTTTGCAACGACGCGAATTCACACGTATTTGGCCACCGCGACACAATCGATAAAACTCACGTTGCGGCATTGATGGAAAATGACGCAGGAACCACCGCAACAATCGCGTTCCATCTTCGACCGGCGAAACAATTGTTAAATCCGCCATTCTTATTTATTCGCCATACGTTATTTTGACGATATTTCGGCCATTGCCCAAATTACACGACCCGGTCGCACCACCTTGCTTGCCATCAGATTTCTGATACCCAACCGAATCGGACCATGCCTTGGTAACGAAATATTCACAATCGGTATTCGATAATCCGGTAATCGAAACAATAAATTGACGTGAATTCGACGGGTCCACAGCCAATTCATATCCGCCACCATAAGTATTCTTGGGCGACATACCAATCGCGCCAAAAATAGTTGTGTTATTTATATGCGAAAAATCATCATATTCGCCCAACAACTGGCGTACACCGGTCACTATTTGCAAGACTTCTTCGTTAACCGCATTGCGCTTTTGCGTACGCATCGCCGTCGAAATCATACCAATCGCACCGACCGTTATCACACCCATAATAGCCAGCACACCCAACATTTCAATCATAGAACGACCAGATTCATTTTTCATTTTTTATTCCTTTATTTGATATTTATACATTCTTATTCTATCATAAAAGGTATGAATATTCAATTCCGCGATTTAATTGCAAACGCACCCGCATCACCCGGGGTATATCGCATGTATGATTCGGACGGGAACCTGCTGTACGTAGGCAAGGCAAAAAATCTGGCCAACCGATTGGCCCAATATGTGGACATATCAAAACTGGAATTACATAAACAGGTTATGCGGTCATTGGTCACACGCATAGAATGGGAAATCACCCCAACCGAATCGGATGCATTGTTGTTGGAACAAAAACTTATCAAGGATGAAAAACCGAAATACAACATCATGCTAACCGATGGAAAAATGTACCCAATGCTGGCATTAACCAATCACGAATATCCGCGTTTATTAAAATTTCGTGGCAAAATATCGCAACGACGTGATGTATACGGACCTTACCCTTCGGTTCAGGCATTAAATGAAACAATAAAAATGATTCAAAAGGTTTGTCGTCTGCGCACTTGCACGGACAGTTTTATGCGAAATCGCACACGTCCGTGCCTGCTGTACCAAATCGGCCGATGCAGTGGTCCGTGCACCATGAGGGTTCCTGATTATGATGAAAATGTAAAACTTGCACGCAGAATTCTAACCGGCGACAGCGAACCAATAATAGCGGAACTATCGGAACAAATGAAAAAATTATCGGAACAAATGGAATATGAAAACGCGGGAATCATTCGCGACAAAATTTCGGCACTTACCAAAACATCTGTCCGCGGTATACAGCGGAATCCGCTGTATATCCAAAAAAATGAAGATTTTACAAATTGGTCAAAAACGATTGACACGATGGAAAAATGGATTGGCAAAAAAATAAATTATGCGGGCGTGTTTGACAATTCACATTTATTTGGAACAAACCCGGTTGGTGCAATGATAACATTTGGACACGATGGGTTTATTAAAACCGGATATCGACATTTCAAACTGCATGATAACGCGCGGTCAGGGAACGATATCGCAATGATGGCCGAATTCATCGAACGCGCGGTAAAGAACAGTCCAGAATTAGATTTAATAATCGTTGACGGTGGCCGCGCCCAATGGAATATTGCACACAAAACGGCCCCTAACATTCCGATTCTTGGTGTCACCAAGGGCGAAGTTCGCAATGGTGATGAACATTTTATTATGCCGGACGGTACCGAAGACAGAACCATGCCAAAAGATTCGAAACTTTTTTTGCTGTTGCGTCGCGTTCGTGATGAAGCGCACAGATTTGTCATAACATATCACCGCACAAGGCGCGCAAAATCAATGACCGGTTCATGTCTTGACGAAATCGAAGGCATCGGACCAATACGAAAAAAACTATTATTGAATCACTTTGGTTCTGTTCGCGCAATAATAGACGCCGATATAAAAACCCTTATGCGCGTACCAAACCTTGGAAAATCCGCCGCCGAAAAAATATATGGCCATTTTCACCAATAATGGTATAATTACCATTACATATATAAAAGGAGAAACAATATGAAATTTTTTGTAAACTTTTTATCCGCGTTCCGAATTTTCGCATCTTTTGCAATGATTGGGACACTAATGACCGGTATGTATAAAACAACATTTATATTAGTTCTACTTGCAGAGCTAAGTGACTTTTTTGATGGGTACCTTGCGCGCAAGTACAATGCGTGCACAAAAATCGGCATTGTTTTAGACAGTGTCGCAGATAAGTTTTTGGTGACAAATTCATTTGTATTACTCTGTATAATGATGCCAGTATGGTTTATTGTTATTCCCATCATCTTGATGATCGCGCGTGAGTTGTATGTCAGTGGCCTGCGCGAATTTTTAGGATTACACAAAATGACCGCCGAACATCCAAAGTCCCGTTTTACCCCCGGAAAAATCAAGGCCACAATGCAAATGATTGCGATATCGGCATTTTTGTTGTTATTTGCAATTGGCGCATCTGTTACCGCAACATCGGACAGTCGTGCACTGGTATATGCAATTTATGCCCTGCCCAACATTGGAATTTTTTCATTATGGTTTGCATTGGTGGCCAGTGTTTGGTCCGCGGTGCAATATACGATGGATTTCGCCCATAAATTAAAGAAAATAAAATAATCGGTTCAAAAATCCCGCCAAATCATGGCGGGTAAATTTTTGCCTATACATTAAAATCCGGTGTATACGTCGATTTAGAACCAACCCTTTTTGGCGGGTTTTGTTTCGGCAAATTCCGCCAATATCTTTTTCTGTTTATCGGTCAATTTTGTTGGGATAACAATACCAATTTCTATATACAAATCACCAAACGATGACGCACGTCCCGTCGGCATGCCGTGTCCACGCACGCGCAGTTTTTCGCCAACCTGGGTTCCACTTGGCACTTTGACCACCAATTTTTTATCATCGATAGTTTCAATTTCAATTTCATCCCCCAATGCCAGTGTCGTAAACGGCAAATCCACATGCATTATTAAATTTGCACCGTCACGCACGAACCTGTCATCCGGTTTAACACGCACATCTAAATAGAAATCACCGGCGGGCCCACCGTTTGCACCGGCCTCACCCTGGCCTGCAAGGCGCAGCCGTGCCCCATCTTCGATACCGGCGGGAATTTTAACATCAATGGTCCGATTTTTATGCACCGCCCCCGTACCATCGCAATCAGGACACTTTTTATCTATCTTGTGTCCCAACCCATTACATTCCGGGCACGGCGTTTGCATTGCAAAAAATCCACGCTGGACATTCACATAGCCCGTCCCATGACAACGTGGACAGGTCGGTGCCGGTTTTCCATCCGCGGTGCCATAGCCATTACACTTTTCACACTTCACATTACTGGCAAATTTTACAGTGTGTGTTTTCCCAAAATACGCATCACGCAAACTGATTACAACTTCGTCCAATAAATCGCGACCACGCGCCTGGGCCGAAGCGCCACCACGCGACGCGCCGTCAAATCCACCAAATCCGAAACCGCGCATTGCCTCTCGCAAAATATCTTCCATACCATTGCCGCCACCCATATCAAAGTGGAACGCACCGTTTCCGAACGGATTACCGCCCATCCCGGCCGATGCACCATTTCCACCCGCGAACGCGGCATCGCCGTACCGGTCATACGCCGCACGTTTTTGTGGGTCTTTCAAGATATCAAAAGCATTGTTAACATCTTTGAACTTTTCTTCGGCGGTTTTATCCCCCGGATTTTTATCCGGATGATATTTCATAACCAATTTATGATATGCCTTTTTAATATCGGCATCCGACGCATCGCGCGCAACGCCCAAAACTTCATAAGGATTTTTATTCATTTCTATACGTCCGTATTTTACTTGTATAAATATATAGTCCGCATATAAACAAAATCAAGCCCAATAAAATCTTATTTTTCCGGGTGATTTTTTACGTTTAGGCTTGCACAAAACGAAATAATGTTCTAATAATTACGTGTTATGGTTGAACAAAACTCGCACTCTTATGACGCATCGGATATCCAGGTCTTGGAAGGACTGGAGCCCGTCCGTCTGCGTCCGGGGATGTATATCGGTGGCACGGATGAAAAGGCGTGGCACCATTTGCCGGTTGAAATTATGGACAATTCTATTGACGAAGCCGTCGCGGGTTTTGCAAAAAAAATATCGGTCAATTTAATAGATTCTAAGACAATAGAAATTGCCGACGACGGTCGCGGCATTCCGGTTGCCGAACACCCAAAATTCCCCGGTAAATCCGCACTAGAGGTTATACTTACCACCCTGCATTCGGGCGGCAAGTTCAATAATAATGTGTATAAAACCAGTGGCGGTCTGCACGGCGTGGGCAGTGCGGTTGTAAACGCCCTTTCGTCCAGTATGGATGTGACGATTGCGCGCGACGGGTACGAATGGCACCAATCTTTTTCACGTGGTCGCCCAACATCAAAAATAACACGTGGCAACCCATCACGGGCACACGGGACCAAGATTCGCTTTACGATTGATGACGAAATCTTTGGCGAATCGGCGGTATTCAAACCGATTAAGATTTATCGTATGGCCCGGGCCAAGGCATTTCTGTCGCGCGGCGTTAAAATAGATTGGCATTGCGCCCCGGAATTATTGACCGCAGATATGGAAATTCCGACCGAAACGACATTTTACTATCCAAACGGAGTAGCCGATTTTTTGGACGAGAAGACCCGTGAAAAACCGCGTATTTTACCAAAACTGTTTTCTGGTTCGGTTGATTTTCCGGACGATTCGGGGCGTGTCGAATGGGCACTGACATTTTTAACCGACGAAAATGGTGCGGCATCGGACGATGGATTTTTTGCTTCATATTGCAACACCATCGCAACGATTGACGGCGGCACACATGAAACCGGATTCAAATCCGCCATCACACGCGGGATTAAGGCGTACGGTGAAAAGGTAAACAATAAAAATGCCGCAAATATTATTGGCGATGATGTCTTCGATTCGGTTGCCGCGATTGTATCGGTGTTCTATAAAACCCCGCAATTTTTGGGTCAAACCAAAGAAAAACTTTCTAATCCAGAGGTTGCCAAGTACACCGAATCTGCCCTGCGCGACCCGTGGGAAATGTTCCTGGCATCCGATCCGAAAACCGCGAACGCTTTGCTGGAATTCGTGATAAATTTGGCCAATGCGCGCATCCGCGTAAAACAAGTCAAAGAGGTTGCACGTAAAACCCCGACTAAACGTATTCGTATGCCCGCAAAATTGGCCGATTGTTCAAAGCATGGTGTTGCCGGAACCGAACTGTTTATTGTCGAAGGCGAATCGGCGGGCGGCACCGCAAAACAGGCACGCGACCGCGCGACCCAGGCAATTATGCCCCTGCGTGGCAAGGTGCTAAATGTCGTATCGAATTCCGATGAACGATTCGGTAACAATCGCGAATTAAACGACCTGATTGACATTATTGGTGCCGGCACGGTAAAAAATTGGGACGATGGCAAGTTGCGATATGACAAGATTATAATTATGACCGATGCCGATGTCGACGGCAGTCATATTGCATCACTGTTGATGACGTTTTTCTATCAATTTATGCCACAACTGATTTATGGGGGACATCTGTACCTGTCTTGCCCACCGCTGTATAAATTGACATACGGCACCGAATCGATTTATGTGGACAGTGATGAAGAACTGGAATCACTGACAACCGGCAAATATAAAAACAAACGTGTTGAGATATCCCGGTTTAAGGGGCTTGGTGAAATGATGCCGAATCAGTTAAAGGAAACAACGATGTCGCCAAAAACACGCAGGCTGGTTCGTGTTGAATTACCACCGCGCACGGACGAAGGTGCCGAAGATACCGAAAAAACCCGCACTATTGTTTCCGAACTTATGGGTAAAAAACCGGAATTTAGATTTAAATTCATCACCGAACACGCACAATTTGTAAAAGACTTGTTTGTGTAAAAACGCGCCAATCGGCGCATTTTTTATCTATATTTAGCTTCGTATTGCCGATACAAATCTTCACGCAATTTTATTTGCCGCAAACAATCACGACACGTTTCGTGATTAAGGTGCGTCAAAGATTCCGCTATACCACCATATTCTGTATAAATCATATCTGGGAACAAAGTGATAATCGGTTTACCGGTTTCCTTGTCATTATATTCAATAATCATTCTTGCGATTTTTTCACCAAATATTAGTTTAAACAGTTTAGAATTCGTCACCATAGCATTTGCACCCGGATTTTTGAACATAGTGGTAAGTTTCCAACCGCTGTCGTTTTGCTGTTGCACTTCACCATTCTTTTCCGACACAACCAATGGAGTGTTTTCACATTTTTCAAATGAAGAATAATTGACCAACATACCATCTATTTCTACAACATATGTTGTCTTTTTCTTGCGCGATTTAGAACGATCTATTGTTTTCATTTCTAACTCCTTTTGTTTCAAACACAAATACTATACACAAATTTATTCTATTGTCAATAAAAACTTGACTTTCACAAAAATTGTTTTATATTTCACGCGTTTGTTAAAACGATGGAGGTAAAAAATGCCAACGGAAAAGGTGCCAGATTTCAAAAACACATATGTAATAGACATGGATGCACTGCACAACAAACCGCTCAAATGGACGGCACGCGGTATATTATTACCGATTAAATTAAAAAATGGCGTTAAACCCAAATCATCAACCGAATCTGAGAAACTATTTACCGAACGTCCCGTGTTACGTATGATTGAACAATATCCGGTTTTATTTCCAATGGTTAACCGCAACGCAAACACCATCACCGAATATGTGGACACAAATGGCAACTCGCTGGTTAGTATATACCCGAACAACGATATCGAAACACATGACCAAGATTGGAAATCGCATCTTGGTATGGACGCAATGAAAGATTTAGTCACACTGTACAAAGAACATAAAGCCACAATGGACAGTGCCCGCGGCGCCCTTAGCCAAATCAAACAGAAGTAAAATACGGGTGGCACATTCGCCACCAGCACTAACATTTGCTAACCTATGGGCGCAGGCGGCCCTAACCACTAACACTAGCCACTACCAATAATACCTACTTATACTCGTCAACCATCTCTGCAATTTGTGCCGACATCACTAAATCAGAGTTTTGTAATTTTTCAATACGCGAAATCCCATACATAACCGTTGCATGATCACGACCACCAACATATTCACCAATCTGTTCCAATGATAAATTCGTTGCACGTTTCAATACAACCATCATCATCTGACGTGCCAATACCAACCCGCGACTGCGTCCGGTGCCGCACACTGCATCGTATGACACACCCAATTTTTCACACATAGATTTAACCATAACCATTGGCGATTTAGATTTCTTTAATGTATCCGCCAACAATTTTTCAACAACCACTTCATTCACACGTTCGCCCATAATTTCTGTATAGGTACGAATTTTATTCACAATGCCCGCCACTACATGACCATTTGCCGCAACGCGCCCCGCAATCGTATCCGCCAATTTCGAATCAAGACCCGCACGAACCAACATTTCCATACGTACCGCACGTGTCGGCGCAACAACATCTGCAACCAACCCCGATGCCAATAACGATTGCGCACGATGATCAAACCCGGTCAAATTTCCCGGTGCCGCATCCGCGGTTAAAATCACATTCTTGCCCGCATTGCGCAAATCGATAACCAATTGCAAAAATTCATCACACGTTGCACGCTTGCCGGATAAGACCTGAACATCGTCCATGATAAATGTATCGCAATTGCGGCAGTAATCTTTGAATGCAAATATCGTGTGGTCATGCAACGCACGCGCAAATTCTGAAACAAACGTCGCACCCGACATCATAATCGTGCGCCCACGTGACACAGAATTCACACAACCCGCCAACATACTTTTGCCCGAACCCGCCGGTCCATAAATAAACAGCGGTGAAAATGTCGCATTTCCCGCCGCCATCTTTTTGCACGCCGACACCACAAATGCATTTTCCGCGCATTCTACAAATGCATCGAAATCGTCGGTCTTGTCATTCTGGGCCGGTACAGAATATGTTTGAACATTATTGTCATTTGCACCACGACGCACGCTTGATGCAACCGATACAACACAAACACGCACACCAACACCATATTGGCATGCCACAGAATCCAAAACATTTTTATATGTAGAATTTATAAAATCGGCCGTGAACTGATTTGGGGCCGATAAAACCAAAGCACCATCCGACAACGTAAATGACAATGGGGCAAACCACGCAGAAAAACAAGCCGAATCCATTTTCGTGGCAATATCATTCTTGATAACTTCCACCGAGACTTGATTATTCATAAGTGTCGCCTGCATGCCGTTTCCCCTTTGGTTAAAAGAGTTTCCTGCGGGTATAAGTGTACAAAAACCACCGCCACAGAAACGCATCATTCACCGAACAAATAAAATTCGATAAAATTCAACGTCTCTTATGTATACCTACTTTTCACTCTCTCGCTTTGATTTAGTTTTTGATTTCTACCTATTCCTTCCAATCAGAACCGATTAACCTTTCCTATCTGATTACGCAAAACAATTTATAAAATTCATTTTCATTTACAACCAATTTTTAGCCGATTTTTTCAAATTTATTTTTTGACACCGATTCGGATTTTTGCCTGATTTCCGCGCTTTGTATATACACTGTATAGACAAGATTTTCATCATACACGAACATATCCTGAATCTGTTTTTCGAATTAAACCTTGCAATTCTAATATAACCAATTCACGTTTGATTTCCGAAATATTTTTTCCGACAATTTCTGCCAATACAGATTCTGACAACGGAACCGTTCCAATTTTATCCAATATCGTATTATCCGATTCGGATTTTTTTTCATTCGCATCTGATTTTTTATCCGTCACGAAAAAATCCGACGCACCTTGGCATAAAATTGCACGTCCCGACCGAATCAGTGAATTTGGCCCCGCCCCGCGCGAATCCGCCGGATGCGACGGCACGGCATATATCGTGCGACCAATTTTTTCGGCAAAATCCACCGTTTTCATACTGCCCGAATTCAAATCAGCCTCGGACAATATCAATTTACTTCCAATCGCGGCAACGATTCGATTTCGTTGAACAAAATTTGTTGCTTTGGGGATAAATCCAACGGGCATATCGCTTACCACCACGCCACGTTCCAATATCTGGTAATACAACCGTTCGTTTTCAATCGGCCATATATAATCCACACCACCCGCCAAGACCGCAACCGTATTTGCATTCCCCGCCGCACGCAATGCGCCAATGTGCGCCGCAGAATCTGTTCCCATTGCCATACCGCTTGTGACACAGACACCATGCGCAGCAAACGCATTTGCCATATCGGCAACAAATTCCATTCCCACCGCCGTTGCGTGGCGCGTTCCAACAATCGAAACCGATTCGCATCGCAAAGTTTCAACATTTCCACGCGCACTTAAAATTGGCGGATGATTTTTTACCACACGCAACGCCGCGGGATAACGCGAATCGGCATCCAATATAAATTCTATATTCATCGCATGCGCCATATCCATTTCGCGCGAAACAGAATCCCGATGTTCAACCGACGGATTCAAAAATTCGACCGCACCCGCCACAGAACCGAATCGCGCGACCATATCATTATATGTCGCCGGCCCCACCCGTGGCATCCGCAACAGCAACAAAGATTCATATATTTCATTCATTTCACACAACTATAAGATTATTTTTTGAAAAATCGCAAGAAAAAACACCCAACCGGGTGTTCTTTACAAATATTTTGATTTTCACATTAAATTCCCAACAAAATATCAAAATCGAACCTTTCGCAATAATCGGACGTACCACCAAGGCTGCGCAACTGGTCACACTGGGTCTTTAATTCACGTAAATCTTTCATAAAAGTATCATACCGCGAATCTTTATCCTTTTTCATCACCAACAATTGTGAACGCAGAACCTCGGTTTCGGACAATTTTTTGTTCTTTTGACCTTCGACCTTGTCACCAATCAGTTTATTTCCGAACAATTCCATCGCACCGACACCAACGGCCGCGCCACCGACGGCACCGCCAACCGTTGCCCACGTACGCCCAGATTTCTTGGCATCCAAAATCTTTTGTTTAAGGCTTTCTTCATTCGCCCACGAACCACAGTTTATATTCTGGCCCCATTCAAAATACTTACTTGGAATATCAGACACATCTATACGCGCATCGGTGGCCTTAACATCAACCTTTACAAAACAGACATTATTTTCCGGATTTTCAACGTCTTCTTGCATTGTGGCATAACTGTTTGCATTACTGTACCGCGACGCCCAAACAAATGTATTACCAACACCCATATTATTATTCAAACACGCCGCCCTTTCGGCATCACGCCTATCTTTTTCCGGATTCTTTGGTGCACCTGGGCCAACCTGGTCGGCCTTGATACTTGGCGACCGATCAACATCTGTGGTACTTGAAACACTAATAGACACATCCGGGGTCGTCAGTTGATTTTTAGACGCAATGCCGGCACGTTCCTGTTGCGAAAATGCCGATGCGGGCGCAACCATCGCCGGATTTTTAACCCCTACACGCGGATCACGCGCGGCCACCGCGGCAAAAACAAAACCCGGCAAAGCCATAAAAACCAAAGCCAAAAAAACTTTATTCATAAAAAACTCCCTCTATTACTAAGGAACATTATACCACAAAAAGCACTTAAAATAAAGTCAAATTTATTTTTTCCACTTCCACGTAAGGCGTGATTCTGTCCCGCCAACCAAACGCCCGATGTTTTCTGTATGCCGCCAAATACAAATCAGGGACATAACCAAAAACGCAAGTCCAATCCCAAACCCAATCGAAAAACCTAAAATCGGTGCGACACAAAATACAACCAATCCGGCCAATGACGAATACCCGAATGTCAGCGCCACAACCAACCATTCAATTCCACATATAATAAATAAGACAGGATTCATAACCAACAACACCCCAAACAGACACGAAACACCCTTGCCCCCGTGAAACCGCAACCAAACCGGAAAACAATGTCCAAACAATGCCGCCGCCCCGCACCATGCGCCAAATGTCGCATCACCGATACCCCAACCAAGCAAAACGGCGCAAATCGCCTTGGCCATATCCAAAATCCACACCAATCCGGCCATACGCAATCCGCCAACCCGCATAACATTCGCGGCACCGATATTACCACTGCCGACCTGACGCAAATCACCACGCCCCGCGAACCGCGTAATCAACATCCCGAACGGTATCGACCCCAACAAATAAGACACCAATATACCCAAAACATACAACATTATTATTTTCCTTGATTTTCTGTTTGTTTTTTATACAATAGCACAATGTTGAAACAAATAAAAGGAAAATAAAGTGGCAAACCACAAATCATCTAAGAAACGTGTTTTGGTTACTGCGAAGAAGAATGCGGTAAATACCGCACGTCGCAGTGCAATAAAAACAGAAAACAAAAAGGCAATTAAGGCAATTGCGTCTGGCGATAAAACCGCCGCGGTCGCCGCAGTCCGCAACGCAGAAAGCAAAATGATGAAGGCCGCCGGCAAGGTTATGCCGAAAAAGCGCGCATCACGCAAGGTTTCACGCCTGACCTGCGCCGCCGCAAAATTGGCCTAGGTGTACACACACGAATTCGGCGTGCATTTTCATGCACGCCTTTTGTTGTATAAAAAATAATCTGAAAACATTTTTATCACGATTCGGACACAACCTTTTCATAAGGAAATAACTTGTTCGTTTAAATATCTCTTGACAATGTCATTTTTAGTGTTATATTCAAACCGATCATATAACCAAAAGGTAAAAAAATGAAAAAACGTTTTCCAGGGGTCAACCCCAAAGAAATCGCCAAACAAGAAGTTGCAAACGCAACTGGCATCAGCAGAAACACCTTTATGGATGAAAAAGGTATTCATTCACGGGATGATTTGCATCCTGTTTATGTCAAACCGTATAGTCAACCGAAGTTTGATTTAAAAACATGGCTGTTGACGAATTTAAAGGTAAATTTGTTTGCACCGATTTTTTGGGCTGTGATCTTTGGTGGTATAAACGAGTATGACCAGCCAATACGTGCGATGTTTTATAACGTTTATAACCCAAAACCAAAAGCACAGTCAGAAAAAAGCCCGGTGCTGGGAATTGAGACGAAAAACAAGCCGTTTTTCTGGGTTAATTTGTCGTTTGCATTATCATATATGCTTCTAACTGCTGGCATCTTAATGCGTCATTATCGCAAAGATAAACATAGCGAGACAGCAAGATTTGCAAATGAAAATGCAACAGTTGACATGATGTTGACAATCAAATCCGTAAAAGAAGCCGGTGAAAAAGTCAATTTGAACGTAACAGACGAAACCGCCAAGAAACTGATCGAGATATGTCCGCATATTATATCACGCATGTCTGCCGATGAACGGGTTTATTTTGATATGCTGATCGACGGCGATATTGATAGCAAGAATGAAGAAATGTTCAAGAATTTTGCTCTTGCGGTCATGGATGGGCACTTGCGTTCAAATCCGGAAGATTTGCAGATGGTTTTGGATACCTTTGATGAAACATCACTTGCGATTGTGTTATCGGAAATGTACAAACAATCACGTACACAACCGCAAAACACTGTTAAAACCAAATAGAAAAACCGCCGAATGGCGGTTTTCCTTAACTTTAATTCAACGGTGCGCCCCAATGCTGTTGAATACTATGTTCGGCATCCATCGGGCTGACCAACACTTGTGGGGTCAAAATCACGACCAAGACATCACGTTGCGATGCGGTTTCACGCGAACCAGACAGTGCCATAAAGTCCGGATCGCCCAATCCATAACGTGTATCATTATTGGTTTGCTTTTCAAATCCCGACACAACCAACATTTGCCCCGATTCCATAATAACTTCCTGCATGAAACTGCGCTCTTCAACTTCTGGCAATTGCAGAGTCACTTCACCAATTGTTTGCGACGCCATCTTTAACAATTCACGCACCGTCATACGGAACAGCAATAATATCTTGCCATTTTCCAAAATATTCGGCAACAATTGCATCGAAAATCCGGTTTCCAAATTATCTTGGTCAACCGTACTGGATTCCACAGTCGTAAAGTTGCGCGATTCAAACCGTTTGATATACCCGGTACTGCGGGTGTTATTCACGGGCGCGACACGATTATTACGCGTTGTTACACCAACATTTGTCACCAACGAAACCTTGCCCTGTTTTGCCAATGCCTGAATCAACGCAGTACTGCCCGCGATACCGGACAAAGACCCGTTGTTTATTTGGTCTTGGGTATATGCGCCGGCCACGGTCGAACCATTTTCCATGTGCGTCATTCCGGTCAATGCAGACACCGCATTCGATAACACAGCAACATTTATCGCACTGGTCTCAGGCGACGCAAGGTTATTCTTTGGATTCGCAACAATATTCAAACCCGAAACCGAATTTATTGCGGCCGCCAAATTCAACCCGAACGCAGAATCATTTGCGATTGAAACCTGCAACACCTTCACATCTATGGTTACCAATTGGGACAAACGTCTGTTTTGACGCGCGATATAATCACCAACGCGCGACAACACCGATGGTGGCGCGGTCACAGTTATCGTACCCAAACTGCGCGACACAGTAAATTTGGCATTTTCAGAATTCCCAATAATTGAAGAAATTGTATTTTCAACTTCGTCCCATTCTTTCAATGTCGATTCCAAATAAACCTGATTTCCATCATCTGTCTGCACCGAAGATTGGTACGATACATCTGTACCAAGTGCATACAACGTAAACGTCTTGGTTTCTGTTTCATAAAACACAATAGAAGTTTTATCATAATACCACAACAAATCTAAATCTGTCGCAACCTGGGACAACAAACCAGATAACTTACCGGTGTACGCAATACTCATTGTGCGTTTTAATTTCTCTGATGCAATCTGACTATCTATCTTAACCGGAATATGCGTAATAGAATTTATGTTATTTGCCAAAACCTGTAATGTCACCGGGTCATTCAGCAAAATTGTCACACCCGCATCGGTTTCATATTGTTTGGGCAAATTATTCTTGTGTTCCACCAATGTAGATTTATCGCCCAACCAAACACCTTCGGACATAGAAATTGTATCACTGCTGGTCACCTTGGCACGTGGATTTTTTGCCATTTCAAATGCATCGTACACATTTACGAAATCTTGGTCAACCGATGCTGCAACACGTGCAGACTGACGCGTGGCGCAACCCGCGACCACCGCAACCACACCGCACACTACAAAAATTTTCAAATATTTCATCATATTTACTATCTCCCTGCTTTTAACTATTCTTCGGTTGTCGAAATGACCAAAACGCGATTTCCTTTATAGAACTTGGCATACGGAACCGGGATAGCGCGTTCAAAATTACGCACCACCGCAGATGCCACATCAACAAAGCGTCCTTTGAACACCGCACTGGCCTGGATCGGGTATTCACGCGACGTTGCCCAAACCAAATCCCATCCTTCCTTGTCACACCAAGATTGCAACACATCGCGCAATGTCTGACCACTGGCCACCACCCAAGAACGAACCTGGTCCTTAATCGTATTGGCCGGTTCTGCATCCGCCGACACATCCACAGAAATTTCCGTATCGCCCGCGACCAACAATGTATCTTCATTACCAACGCCACTTATATGAACCGCACCGTTTGCGTCAACCGTCACCACACCGGCACCGGTCACAATATCACCATTTGCGGTCCGTTCAACCAAACCATTCCGCGCCAAATACGCATCATAACCATCCGCATAGCGCGCACACGCACCACGCCCACTGCGCGACATTGCCAAAACATTTCCACCATCATCTTCTAAAACCTCGCGATGCAACAACGGCATCTCGGACCCACGTGCGCAATCGTTATCAAAACCGACCGGAATCTGATTACCGTGCATCATATTTGCGCCACCGGACCACCCATCACCCGCACGCGCCCCAAGGTTAAAGTTGTTTTCCACAACCAAATCTGAACCAATTTTCGAAACAATTTTAATATTATCAGATTGCGCACTGCGCGAACACACACCGGCCTCGCACGAAACAGTCACGTCCGCATCAGACCCCGCCAACGGCCACGCCGGCACATCGACCGGTGCAGGCGGCACATATGAGACATTTTGCGGTTCGGCCCGATACACATCCGCATAAGAATCTTGTTGTACGAATGTATCTTCGTCCGTCTTGGTGTCGGTGTCATAAAAAACCTCCGACGTAACAACCTGGGGTAAATTGGTGGCCGCAAAGCAGTATCCCGCCGCGGTTGCAAGCATAGCAGCAATTAAAATCTTGCGAAACATAGGTCTTCCTTTCCTGATATTTTCTTACTTTCTGATACTCATTATAACAATTTGACCGAATCTGTGCAAGACCTAAAAATACATTTCAAGTCGTTTTTTTAAATTTATATGCAAGATATTCAAACGAATCGAAAAATTTATGTTATACTGCGGGTATATAACCATGTTTTCATAAGGAATATAAAAGATGAATGATACTATTTTACTGATATTACCATGTGTTTCGGTTGCATTGGCAATCGTGGCTGTCGGTTTGGTCTTTTACCTGAACCACCGAATTGGCGAAGTAAATCGCAATATATCGTACCAATATAATCTGATTGTAAAAATCCAAAGTACGTTAAAGAATAAATCCGCAACAAATGCGGTCGCCGAACACGCCGAAATGATATACCAAGATTTATTGCAAAGTCTGATTCCGGTACTGGCCGCATTAGATATAATGCCACGCAACACATCTGAACACCCATTGTGGCGAACATTGGGCGGACTGTTGGACGAGTACGCAAAAAATCCATACGTCATGGAAAAATTACGCCGGGCAATAAAACTGGATTCATCGGTGCGTCGTAATGTAATGGGATATATGGAACGCGCAGACAATTTGTTAAAACATTTATCCGAAACCGAACCCGACGGTATATTGACGACGACATTCATAAATGGGTTGCTTGGCCAATCTTTGACATTTTTTACCCAGGCATATCAACTTGCAACATCTGATTCAGAAGAACAATGAACGGACCAACGGAAAATCTTGTCCGCGAAATATCTGCGCAAAGGGACGAACCCACATGGTTAACCGAATGGCGAATTAGTGCATTGCACATTTGGGAAAAAATGTCTGAACCGCATTGGGGCGAAATAGATTATGCACCAATAGATTATACCACATTAAATTATTACAACCGCCCAATTCCCATCGACAACAGCGACCTACGCGAAACATATGAAAAAATGGGATTACCCGCAGGCGAACAACGCGCCCTTTTGGGAATGGCCACCGACACCATAATCGACAGCGAATCCGTCCACACATCGTATCAATCAGAATTGGCCGCACGCGGAATAATATTTATGTCTTTTTCCGATGCGGTCAAATTGCATCCTGATTTGGTTCAAAAATACCTTGGAACCGTCGTGCCGGCGTCTGACAATTTTTTTGCGGCATTAAATTCAGCCGTGTTTTCGGACGGCACATTTGTATATATTCCACCAAACACAGAATGCCCGATTGATTTGGCCAGTTATTTCAGAATTGAAACCGCAAAAATCGGACAATTTGAACGCACACTAATTATTGCCGACACCGGTTCCAAATTAAGTTATATGGAAGGTTGCAGTGCCCCACGTCGTCCGAATCATCAACTTCACAGCGGGGTTGTTGAAATTGTTGCCTTGGCAAATTCGCACGTTAAGTATGCAACGGTTCAAAATTGGTTTGCAGGCGATTCCGAACCCGGTCAACACAATAAAAACGGTATATTAAACTTTGTCACAAAGCGCGGAAAATGTTTTGAAAATGCACGTCTTGATTGGACACAATTCGAAGTCGGGTCCGCGATGACATGGAAATACCCATCAACAATTTTATATGGCGACAACGCGGCCAGTGATTTTTATTCCCTGACCATAACACGTGGTGGTCAACAATCAGACACCGGAACAAAAATGTTGCACATTGGGAACAACACTACATCTAATATATTATCATACGGCGTTGCGTTGGATTGGTCACGTCAAACATTTCGCAGTTTGGTTCAATTCAATGGGCACGGTTGTCGCAACGCGTCAAAATGTGATACCCACATAATCGGCGACTGCGCGATCGCAAATACCCTGCCCAACATAGTATATGAAAATTCAGACAATGTTCAAACGCACGAGGCAAAAACAGGGGCACTGGACGCGACACAGATGACATACCTGAATATGGCGGGAATCGACAACGATACGGCAACGGCACTGATTATTGGTGCAACCGCCACACCGATACTATCGCGATTACCAATGGAATTTTTGGTTGAATCCAAACAACTAATACAAATGGCACTTTCACACAAGGGGTAAAAAATGATACTAGAAATTAAAAATTTAACTGTATCCTTTGATGGCAAAATATTATTGGACAATATAAATATGTCGGTTGAATCGGGTGCGCGACACTTGATTTCTGGACACAATGGTTCGGGCAAATCGACATTGGTAAATGTTATCGCCGGCCACCCCGATTATAAAATAGACGGTGGCAAAATAATTTTTGATGGCGCCGATATAACGGACGAAAATGCAACCGAACGCGCCCTTGGCGGCATATTCTTGGGTGCACAAAATGTTCCGGAAATTCCGGGTTTGACTATTACCAGTTTTTTGAAACATTCCATCGCGGCGCATCGTCATTTTGAAACCGGCACCGATTTACCAATGGCGGAATTTTTAGAAATGTTAGAATCCGCACGCGAAAAACTTGGCATTCCACGCGAATGGCTAAATCGTTCGGTAAACGTCGGATTTTCGGGCGGCGAAAGGAAACGCATAATGTTGTTGCGATTGTTGATGACTAAACCCAAACTTGCGATTTTGGACGAACCCGACTCCGGTGCCGATGCCGAAACACGCACCCAGATTGCAGATATCATGGCATCTATGCCGGACACTACATTTATATTTATAAGTCATCAACCCGATTTTACCGCACGTGTAAATCCGACACACACAACCACTTTATCACACGGCAAAATTATGATAGAATAAGAAAGAAGTCAGGAGAGAGAATACCATGAATGGAATTTTATTATTTGCATTATTCATATTTATTTTATGGATGGGCAGTTCGATTTTTATACCACTGTTGGTCGCGACGTTTTTGTGGTACCTTATAAACGCGACCGCGACATATTATCGCAAAATTTTTCCAACCGAATCGGCAATGCGTTATGGCGCAACATTATATAATATAATTGCCAAGGTATTATCCATTTTAACCTTTATTGGTGTGATTTATGTATTCGCCACGCGCGTGCGCCCAATGTTCAGTGAACTGCTTGATGCGATGCCGGAAATTCAATCCCGCCTAAATTCACTGTGGGATTACATATCGGACACGTTCGGACTTGATATATCAACACTAAGTTTACCAAATATCACAACAATTGTGTCCAGTGTCGGTTCATCGGTTGCGCGCATTGCGGCATCTATGGGAATGGTAATAGTTTATATCATATTTATGTTTATTGAACAAAGCACGTTTGATAAAAAACTGACCCAACTGTTCCCGAATAAATCACAGGGCAAAAAGATAAAATACATCTTGGCCAGCATTGACGAGAATATGAAAAAATACCTGTTTATGAAGACCGTCGTTTCCGGAATCACGGGAATGGTATCATATATGTGGATGTATATGTTGGATTTGAAATTCGCCGGTGTTTGGGCATTTGCAATATTTATTTTAAGTTATATTCCAACACTTGGTGCGATTATCGGTTGCGCGATGCCAATATTATTTGCGGCAATATCTGGCGCAACACTCCACGAAATGGTTTTACTGTCGATGGGACTTATCGGAATACAAATAGTATTTGGAAACATAATCGAACCAAAATTGACCGGCAAGACATTAAACCTGTCGACATTGGCAATACTTATAAACCTTGTATTCTGGGGATTGATATGGGGTGTCGCCGGAATGTTTTTCAGTGTTCCGTTACTTGTGGCAACATTTATCATAACGGCCCAGTTTGATTCGACACGATGGATTGCGATATTGCTTTCCACCGACGGCAAAATCCCGGATAAGAACGAAGACTAAGTTAATAATTTCGACCGATAATCGCAATTGCGTTTTCCAATATCACGCGGGCGGATTCTGAATCAAGTTTCGTTTTTATATCCGACCGCCGAACGCGCCCCATTGAATCTTGGGCCGCGGCGGAAGACAGGGTTTCATCAACAAATATTATCGGCAAATCGGTTTCCCGTGCCAAAGCATTTGCAAATTCGCGAACCGCAATTGTGGTTTCTGATTCCGCCCCATCCGTCCGCACCGGCAACCCGATAACCATGCCAACCGCCCGAACTTCGGCCACCAAATTCAAAATATGTGTTATAAAATCCCCGGAATTCCGGCCAACAATCACCGGACGGGCAAACACAAATTCACGCGCCGCATCCGACACCGCGACCCCGGTACGTCGCGCACCCCAATCAACGCCGACCAAAACACCCCGCGCGGGAAAAGCCTTGAAATCCGATAAAATCATTGTATAATCACCTTTGCACTTAAATATAGGATTCAAAATGGCATTTAGCAAGCAACAATTACATAAATTTGCAGACCTGATTAAAATCGATATTCCGGACGAAAAGTTGGCCCAGATGAATATAGATTCTGTGGTTGAATGGATTGATAAATTAAAACAAATCGATACAACGGGCGTTGAACCGATGTTAAGCCCGGCGGAACATGCCCTGCCCCGGCGTGCAGACGTGGTCACCGATGGTGACATTCGCGATGCAATTTTGGCAAACGCGCCCGACAAAGCCGGCGTAAGCCGTGGATACTTTGCCGTTCCAAAAGTTATGGATGGAGATTAAGATGGCGAGAAACAGATATAGCATTATATACAAAATACCAGAATCGATGCCTGTGTTTTTTGTACACAGTCGCCCATCGTCAAGGAACTCATGCCCGGCCACCGTACACCAGGTCACACTTGCCGATGGTACACCGGTTAAGGTAAATAACCTACAATGGGATTACCGTGCAGCCCTGTGCCTGCGCGGATTGCAAATCCGTGTTATGGATTCCGAAATTAATGTAGATTTTTATAACATTGACTTCGAATGTATGTCGCCACATGCGAAAAAACCAACCGACCGTATGGCACAAATACAAAAATGTTTAGAACGCATGCGCGATAAAAAATGTCCGTATCGACTTGCACAGGGAATATATACCGGACCACAAAAAGGTAAATAAATGGAAAAAACACAAAACATTCATGTAATTACAGAACAGATATCTGTTGATCCGTTGGATAGCAGATTGAACCTCTGCACCAGAGAGACTGCCACATACCAATTGGAAATTTATCATACCGACAAAAGTCCAAACAAAAATGTCGGCGCCATCGCCACATACAACGGCAAATTTTCATATAACATTGGTGCATCTGTAAACGTACTGGCCCGATATGTTGAACAGGGCACATTACTGACCAACATTATTGAAAATCAATATCTGAACATTCAACGGGGTTGTTAGAAAAACAGGAAACAAAAATGACAGATAAAAAAAACAATGTATTCTTGGCGGTGCAAAACACAAATGAACCTGTCACAGAAGTACCCTTTGGATATATGAGTAAGACAGAAAAGAAAGCTTTCATTGACAATATTAAAACAGCAAAGATTTCTTTTCCGCAACGAAGTTGTATGAGTTTGATCAAGGTTTGCCAAACCTTAACCAAAGAGAATTCGATTAGTCCTTACTTTAATATGGCCCAAAACGTACAACGAAACGAATTGCATATTATATTAATCAAAAATATCATCGATACACCATGCGGCGATTGGCGTGCAGAAAAATGCTTGGCCAATATTCTGGCTAATAAATGCCCCAATTCGTACATAATGAGTATATTCAAACGTTCAAAATAAAAGACAGGAAAAGAAATGACGCCAACTAACAAAAACAAACGCATATTAAAAAAAACACTTCGTCAACTTGCTTGGCTCGATGTGGCTGAAGAATATCAAATAGACCAACTTACAAAAAGTTTTTCTGATCGATATCCAGATTTTGACCCGGATAAGGAACAAGAACACATTGGGTCTGAATATTGTTTTGAAGTATCTGAAATTCAGGCCAAAAAAGAAAACGAACGTAGAATATTAGAAGCTGAATATGTCGCGAAATATTTAATTTCTTATCATATTGCCCGCCCAAACCAAATTTTACATGGCGATGATTTGGCAAACATATTGCGACAAGGGCGTTTTCCCAAGGACAGAAACGCAAAATGGATTCGTTCGATAATTGCAAATTCAGAGTATAATTCATACATCTTAAATGAGTACGCATACGTACATTCAACATTGTGGCAAAAATACCGCGTAAAATTGTTGGATACAAATTATGCGTACCATCTATTGTGTCAAAAAAATAACTTGCAGAAACAAATATGTTTTTCTGATAATGAACAGCAAGAACAACAACTGCAACAATGCTTGGACGAAACTATCGCAGAATTAGGTCGCTTTCATGACGCGGTTTTGAACGAAGCCCAGGAAAGATTAAAACCACAAACAAAACCCTTTTAACAAATCGAACCAAGGAAACAAAAATGATTAACCTTACCATTACCGAAGCGTTAAAGAAATTAAATAGTCGCGAAATTAGCGCGACCGAACTTACGCGTGCGCACTTGGACCGGATTGAAAAGTATAATCCGGAACTGAACGCGTATATTACGGTCACGGCCGAACGCGCAATGGCGGATGCGGCGGCGGCGGACGAACGCATAAAGAACGGGACCGCGCGCGCACTGGACGGAATTCCGATTGCAATGAAAGACCTGTTTGCGACACGTGGCATTCGTACAACGGCGGCATCAAGAATGCTGGAAAATTTTATTCCCGAATATGAATCAACGGTATCACAAAAGTTTATAGACGCGGGAACGGTTCTTCTTGGTAAATCTAATTTGGATGAATTTGCAATGGGGACTTTTTCAAAAACGTCATACTTTGGTGCGCCAGTGAATCCGTGGCAAAAAGACCAAAAACTTACCGCCGGCGGTTCATCGGGTGGTTCGACATCCGCGGTTGCATCTGGTATGGCAATGGGCGCAACCGGAACCGACACGGGTGGGTCGATTCGTTTTCCATGCTCGATTACCGGATTAGTTGGAATGAAGCCAACATACGGTATGTCTTCGCGTTGGGGATGTGTTGCGTTCGCATCCAGTTTGGACACACCCGGGCCAATCGCACGCACGGTTGATGATACGGCATTGTTGTTATCGGCAATGGCGGGCCACGACCCCAAGGATTCAACCAGTGCCGATTTTCATTTAAATTTGGAAACGCCGTTAAAACCAATTCTGGGCGATGGGAAAAAACTGCGCATCGGAATCATCCGCGAATTGTCCAATGTAAAAATATCGGACGATATGCAGGCACTGTTTAATGCACGCGTGGCCGATTTGAAATCCGCCGGCGCAGAAATAATCGAAGTTTCTATTCCGAATATTTTGGATGCATTGGCGGCATATTATATTATCGCCCCGGCCGAGGCTTCATCGAACCTTGCCCGCTATGACGGTGTGCGTTATGGATTGCGTGTCGAAGGGACCGACATTTACGACACATTCAAAAAGACACGCGCCGCCGGTTTTGGCGACGAAGTAAAACGCCGTATGATTATCGGCACCGCGGTGTTATCATCTGAATCTTATGAAGTATATTTTATGCAGGCCGCACGTGTTCGCCGTATGATTGCAGACGCATTTAACCGTGCTTTTGAAAATTGCGATATGATTCTTTGTCCATCGGGCGCGGGAACGGCAATGCCACTTTCTTCCGACATGACACCATTGGACTATTACGCACTGGATTTATTCACGGTTGCAATGAATTTGGCGGGCGTGCCGGCGGTAAGTGTTCCATGCGGATTGGCACAAAACGGCCTGCCCCTGGGGATGCAGGTTGTTGGAAAAATGTTCGATGATGTCCGCGTTTTGCAATTGGCAAAACACATTGAACAATTCGCCGGCGTTGATAACAGACCAACAAAGATTATGGGGGAATAAGAAATATATGCCTGATAAGAAAACACCAGATTTGCAAAATACAACTCCCGAGATTCCAAACGAAATTTCTATCGCGCTTTCAACCGTACAAGATATATTGCGCAAAGAAATGTCTGATGCCGAAAAGCGATTTTCCGCGGAGCTTGAAAAATCAGGGCTTGGTAACAAATTTATAAAACAATATATGATAACATTGCGAAACCCAGAGGCCGAAAGCCGTTTCGCCCAAGATAAAAATTCATATGGATTTTGGGGGCCAGACACGCAAAAACTTGTCAAAACACCTGAAACATTATGGATGCCAACAAGTTTCGAGGCCTTTAAGGCAACCGGCCTGCGCGAAATTTATGACAATTACACCGTCGACACTAAACCGGGCATAGATGAAAGTGTAGATGCCGCAATTGCAATTGAAGATTGGGCATATAAAAATAAATTGGACGAATTTTTCTTAAAAAATGCAACTTTTTCTGCCAAGCATCGATGGCCTTTGACATGCAATGTGGACTACACATTTTTACCGGAACAAACACGTGACAGTCGGGTTGCGCACACATTGCGGCATATGAACAATATCAATTCTTATGCACTACTTGTTCATACCACACCCGGGCTTGGATGGGTTGCACGCAAAAAATTGGACCTTGAACCACTTTGCTATGCTTTTGGTACAACAATTTATGAAATTATAAATCGGGAAGACGGCACGAAAAAAATCTTTGAATACAATGGTCGCGAAGATGTACGGGAATACATGGTGGGTTTGCAAAAATCTAACCCGAATTTTGAAATTTCGTGGCGACATGTCGGAATGCCGATTACAAAAGAAGTTCGTATTTTTGCAATCGGTGGTGCTGTCGTTGGTTATGTTCCTTATTGGACACCAACATGTTTCAAGAACCAATCTGTTTATGGTGTTGGTGAAAACTTTTCATTAGAAAGTACAATCAAGAAATTAAACACAATTGAAAAGACAGATCTGGAACACGTGCATGCCGAAACAGAAAAAATCTTACATCATGATAAATTCCGTGACACCGATTGGACTGTGGATTGGGTCAAAACACGTAATGGCGATTGGTATATGATAGATATGCAGACCGCAAAAGGTTCTTTTATGGACTATGATTACATGATATTTCCGACACCCGCTTCTAAAACTATTGTTGATAGATTTTTGGTTGCAAGGTATCAAGAATTAAATGATTGCCTGCGCGGCGTTGGGCCACTGCAAAGGGCACTGGTTACAATAATGTCTGGACATAGACCAAACGTTGAAAAGAGACTTAGTGAATACGGATATCCAAACATACAAAGACTAAAACAAATGCAACAAAATCTGTTGGAGAAATAAAAATGCAAAAATTAAGAAGGAGTAAATTATGACAGATACAATAAAAACATATCCAAAACTTGGCCGTTTTATAATGAACGAGGTTTACAATATATTATTGGACCACGACTCACACAAGATTCCGTACAGTGAATTGAAAGAAATCATAAAAACCAGAATCGCGCGCACACCGTTCATAGACAAAGAATTTGCAATGCACAAACTTTCACACGGTTCGTCAAAGTCATACCTGTGTACATATCGTTGGGAAAATGTGTTGTATTATTATCTGATGCAACATCACAAAGCCGCCTTTACGCACTTTGAATATTGGGAAGATAAAAAAAACGGTGTTCACGATTATATCGCCCTAAGAGACGATTATCTTTTAGATCCAAAATGCAATTATTCCAAAAAATTCCGCATCCAATCCGATATGAATTATATGTTTGATTGGGCACAACATTTAAATAAAGCTTCAGAAGAAAAATATTTACACTTGATGAGAGCATATGCGCACCTAGATGACAATGCTGTGGAACAGTTATTACAAGAAACTAAAAATTGTTCATACTTAGGGCCAGAAGAAATCAAAGAGTTATTACAAAAGATCAAGGACTACTATTCATACTTAAAGGACAGAGGCAAAATGGCAGAATGGTACCTAACACAAGAAAAGAGCATACTATGCAATAGAAAAAACGTAAAAACACGTGGGGGAAATTAAAAATGGTGGCCAGAAGTGGAATCGAACCACTGAGTAGTGGGATTTTTAGGGGAATTGCTTCTATGGTAGATAAAATAAACAAAACAAAAATGGTGGCCAGAAGTGGAATCGAACCACTGACACAGGGATTTTCAGTCCCTTGCTCTACCAACTGAGCTATCTGGCCATCCGCGGGGTACATAATAAAATACAAAAAACAAAAAAGCAAGGAAAAAGAAAAATGTTTACAATAAAAGGCAAAACAGGTGACTGGGAAGTAATCGTTGGTTTGGAAACTCATATAGAGGTTCTGTCCAACAGCAAATTATTCAGTGGCGCATCGGCGGACTATAACCCGACCGTCGCACCCAATACCCAGGTATCATTTGTTGATGCCGCTATGCCGGGTATGTTGCCGGTTTTGAACGAATATTGCGTGGACCAGGCGATTAAATTCGGCCTTGGCATAAACGCCGAAATTTCCCGCGTCAGCCGTTTTGCACGTAAACAATATTTTTACCCCGACCTGCCCCAGGGATATCAGATTACCCAACCCGCAGAAGAACCGCCAATTGTTGGTCGCGGATGGGTCGAAATTATGGACGATGACGGGAATCCGAAAAAAATTCTTATTGAACGCGCGCATATGGAACAAGATGCCGCCAAGAACAAACACGATATGCACCCAGCAAAGTCTTTTGTTGACCTGAACCGATGCGGGGTTATGTTGTTGGAAATTGTCACATTTTTGGACACAAAAAATCCGGAAAACAATTCATATATTTCTTCTCCGGACGAAGCCGAACGGTACCTGCGTCAGATTCGCGAAATCGCGCGCGCACTGGGCGTGTCCAAGGCCAATATGGAAGAAGGTTCTATGCGTGCAGACGTAAATGTCTCGGTTCGGCCGGTTGGTGAAAAAACATTTAGAACACGCACCGAAACAAAAAATATGATATCTTTTAAATTTATTAAAAATCATATTGAAAACGAGGCACGTCGCCAAATTGAAATCTATGAAAATGGTGGCAGCGTTAGTCAAGACACCCTGCGTTATCACCAAGACGATGGTACATCTTCGGTTATGCGCAGCAAGGAAGACGCGTTGGATTATCGCTATTTCCCGGACCCGGATTTATTGCCGTTGGTTATTACGGATGAACAAATTGAACGCATTCGGCGGACTATGCCAGAGTTGCCGGCGGCCACGCGCGCACGATATATAAAAGATTTCGGCTTGGCCGAATATGATGCGGCACGTCTTACCGAAACGGTTGATATATCACACTGGTTCGATACAGCGGTTGGGAACAAAACCGAACGCGCCAAGGGCGTTGCAAATTGGATGATTTCCGAACTATTCGCGCA
Source organism: Alphaproteobacteria bacterium (assembly GCA_017650505.1). Next base: position 11,377 of record JAGCET010000034.1, on the reverse strand, counting down.
CCCGGAAAACTATGACATAACAAATGAAAAATCGGGCGTGGTTGATGGCATACGAATTATCACACCAACCGATTTGGCGGAATTGGTCGATATGGTCGCGGCGAACGAAATCAACGGGAAACAGGCCAAGGATATATTCATCAAAATGCTGGACGGTGAATCGGGCACACCGCGTGCGATTGCCGACAAATTCGGAATGAAGCAAATTACCGACACGTCCGCGATTGAAAAAATTATCGATGAAGTTATCGCCAAAAACGGGCCCCAGGTTGAACAATATAAATCTGGCAAGGTTGGATTGTTCGGATTCTTTGTCGGCAACGTTATGAAGGCGTCCGCCGGCAAAGCAAACCCGGCCGTTGTAAATGAAATTTTGAAAAAGAAATTGGGGTAAAACATGGAACGCACAATCATATTTATATCGCCAGACTTTGATTCCGAAACACGCGAAAAAATCGTACGGTCATTAGGCATACACAACGCCATAATAACCGATAATATCAAATGCGCCACAATTGTTATCAACCCGGGCAAAGGCAGGCCCAGCATAACAATGGCGGCACTTGCACTGTTGCAAATGGAACAAACCGGGCAAGACTTAAACATGTTATATTTTAAGTTGCCAGATAAATTACATATCCCACCATTGCCCCAGGTAGCAAAAAATAAAAAACATACGATACCAATGCAGCAACACGCGTTGAATCGGTTTACACAAACACAAAACACATACAGACAAAGAATTTTTAACCGAACAAATCATAAATAAACAAAAGGAAATGAAAATGCAAACTATCAGATTAAATTATAATCCTATCACTGGTTCTGAATATGTACCCGTGGATATGCCATATACAACACAGGCATTACCAAGAATACAATACAACGAAAGAACTCCTATGCACAATAAACCGATCACACCGGTTTTTAACAGGTTATATCGTTTAACAGAACAAAAACCTTCCATGTTTGAACAAAATATTGAACCGGAAAAAACTATTTCAATAGAAACCGATGAACAAACAATTCAACAAACACGAATCCGTCGCAAACGCATGCAACCCGTAACACGCAATGACAGACATGATATCAACCGGTCATTACACACATTGGTGAAAGGCATTGTTAACTTTAACGACCTGTTGGATGTTAATTTTGAAAGCGTAAAATCGAACACATTTGATGATGACACTAACGTAATAACCACAAACCCACGCAGGGAACAAAAATCCAAACGCATGCAAATGCGTAGAATCCGCCGTCGTGCCCAAACAGCAATTCAAATGGTACAGTCTGGAAACAACGACATGACCCTGCCATGCTTTGAACTACCTATTCCAATTCGTATGTTGCAGGAATTGTCCGCAAATAAACGATAGGCATAATGAAAAAATACTTTATAAAAACTTTTGGTTGCCAAATGAACGTGTACGACGGATGGCGAATTGCCGCCATGTTGGACGCTCGCGGAATGACTGCAACCAGAAGTGTTGCCGATGCAGACATCATAATATTGAACACTTGTGCGGTCCGCGAAAAGGCAACGAATAAAGTATTTTCCGAACTTGGGCGCATACGCGACACAAAAAAGCCAGATGCCCTGTTCGGTATTGTTGGTTGCGTCGCACGCGAAGTGGGTGCAAACGCATTCCAACGCATACCTGAATTAAACTTTGTACTTGGGCCACAAAGTTATCACAGATTACCGGAAATTTTGGAAAATCCAGATGCGCAATTGTTAAACATCGATTTAACCGGATTAGAAAAATTTGATGAATTACCACAAATGGTGAAATCGCCGGTCGTATCGTATATTCCAATCCAAGAAGGTTGCAATCATTGTTGCACATATTGCATTGTGCCGTACACCCGTGGGCGCGAAATTTCACGCGCGTTTGATGACGTTATTCGTGACACACTGCACGCGGCGCAAACCGGCGCGATTGAGATTTGTTTCCTTGGGCAAAATGTGAACGGTTATAAATACACCGATAAAGATGGCACGACATATCGTCTGTCCGATTTAATTCGTGCAACGGCGCAAATGCCCAATGTCCGCCGCATACGCTTCACGTCCAGTTATCCAACCGAAATGACAGACGACCTTGTTCAAATATTTGGTACCGAACCAAAACTTTTGCCGTTTCTAAATATGCCGATTCAAAGCGGGTCGCCCGATATTCTTAAACGAATGAATCGCCCTTATGATTTGGACTCATACATGAATATCGTGCACAAACTGCGCACCGTGCGCCCCGACATTCAAATTTCATCTGATTTTATTGTTGGATTTCCCGGTGAAACAGATGCCGATTTTGAACAAACATTGGAAATTGCGCGACGCGTCCGTTATATAAATTCTTATTCGTTCAAATATTCGCCACGTCCCCATACGGCGGCGGCACTTATGCCAAATCAAATTCCGGAAAATGTAAAGCGCGAACGTTTGGCAATATTGGACAATGCATTGAATGAAATTCAACGTGAATTTAACGAATCTTGCGTTGGCACGGTTTTGACATGTTTATGTGAAGGCACCGATAAAACCGGATGTCACCTGCTCTATCGTACGCCATATATGCAACAGTGTATTGTTGCGAAACCAAAATCCGGCACCGCACCGACAATGGCCGAAATAAAAATCACCGCGGCAAATCGCGCTTCTTTACGCGGCGAATACGTGGCGGATTAAAACAGAACCCGACCATTCAACATAAATCGGAAAGACCACCCCATATCGTCATAGACCGAACCAATATCTAATCCCGCACCAATTCCATCGGCGGGCGATACTATATCCGTACGCATCGACATATTGACCGTGCCATCGGTATGCATAACGGCGCGCAACCCAACACCATACCTATTTCCATCATGTTCATTATTTACCATTGTTTCAAAACCGATTCGTCCCATCGCATTTGTTTCATGTTCGTCTAATACATTTGCATAATTCGCGCGCACCCCGACAAAAGGCGTAATATTTATATCGTCCAAAATTTTGAATACTAAACCAAAATCTGCAATCAAATCAGACACCATCGCATTCGGATTATGAACGGTTGTCGCACCATCAAACACGGACAAATCATGCGTTGCCATTCCAATTACAACACCACGAACCCCGGCATAGAAATCCCCATCGTTATATACCGCACCAATCCGTCCACCATACACAACCCCGGAATAGTCATCTAATTCCCCGTCAAAATTTAACCGACCAAAAACCGCGCCGACATATCCAAAAACATTCTTGGACACATTACCAGCAAAATCTGCATTTGCGCCCCAAACATTGAATTCATCGGCCGCCAAATAAAACGGTCGCACAGAAATCCTTGCCTCGCCATCATTGAACGCATAGATATCATCATACGTCGCAATGGTCCGAATCGGTCGCGCCAACAGTATTGGATTTGTGCGCACAGACCGTTTCAAAATCGCGTTCAATTCATTCCGGCTTTGTGCACTATTCAATGCCGTCACCAATTTATCGTTTTCATCTGAATCCTGTAAAGAATCCACAAATTCGCCCAAACCACCACCGATAATATCGTCATAATTTGAAATGCGTTCCAACCTCAGGAATAAATTACCATTCTCGTCTATATACGCGTTTGGCGAAAACATTGAGTCAATACCATTTACCTGCAACCCCGACGGTTCACCCCAAATATGGGTCAACAACGGAACATCTTGGTCATCGTTGGCACCAACAATAATAAAAGAAACAAAATTATTCACATTTATCACCGCATCCGTGGGTGGAATTCCGGGGCCGACAATAAAAGAACCCGAATGCAAGACCACATTGTCCGCACCCGATGCGGTGGCAATTATCTTTGCCATATCGATACCCGTTCCGCCATACACGTCAACCGTATGCCCCGTCAGGTTCCCAATAACATTCGCATCGGAATTTCCGGTTATGGTTTGCGAAAATAGCGGACTTGCACCATCCGCAATAATAATATTACCACTGATAATACCAAAGTTATGAAAGTCTATGGCACAACCGGTGCAATCCACAATTATGTTTCCGGTAATTTCACCATAGTTTTCAAATGTTGTTGTTTCGGTAATATTTATATCGCCATCGCACACATTATCTTCACCACAAAACGAATCGCCAAACACATCGGCGGACGCAACAAGCCCAACAAAAATGGCAACAAGATAACGTAACATTTTCATATATAAAAATTTATCACATAGGATTGGTTTCTTGAAGTAAAAAATTTTATGCCGATGCAAATAAATATGTATAATTCATAAAATACCAACCAGTGGCAAGTTTTTGTTTGTTTTGTAATATATGCGAAAAGTCCGCAAGTCCGTTTTTATAAAACGCCAAAAATTATTATTTTCGAACTTTTTGTGGTATAATCGTCATTGAACAGGAGTATAACATGGCTTTTAATTTTGGGAACCCTGAAACGGAAACAGAACCAGAACATGGTAAGTGGGGCATAGGAGATATGGATGTTCATTTTTATGTTTCGCCAATATTATTACCAGAACACAAACAAGCTGTACGTGAAGCGATCGCTGAGTTTTTTCGTTTGTTTCCAGATAAAAAAGATTGGTTCAAAATAAAAGAAATGCCATATCAAAAAGTAGCAGATATTGTCAACAATCAACCAACAACAATAAAAGATGTCACAAACTTACATTATAGGTACTATTGGGATAAGTTTGAATGAATATACAAGGATAATAAGTCGCCATTGACAACTATGTTGGTAATTCCGCACAACTTTGTTTCTTTTTATAATGGTTCTGGTACTAGCCAGCATTTTTCTACTATTGTGTTTGATTTGCAGAATGTAAAAGCTTTAAAAAGTACAGTTAAACATGAATTAGGACACCGTTTCGGAGTTGATGAACATTGTAAAGATGATATTCATTGTATTATGAATGCATCTGGGGTCGGAACACATTTTTGTCCCCAATGTATGAAGAAAATGCAGCTAAGAATTGCAAGTATGTTCATGACCAGTAAGCCTTATACTTTTGGAACGCCAAATAAAGAACAAAAAAATTCATTTGTTTTTGGTGAACCAATAAAACGATAAATTTTATTTATTCAATACAAATTCATCAAATCAAATACAACTCATCAACTTACGGCGGAACACTAACAATTTTTAAACCCGCGCTTTCATGGCGCGGGTTAACAAATTATTGTGGTGGGCGCGCAGGGATTGCACATTTCCATCCGCCAAATGTCGGATAGGAACCCTTTCCACTCGCAACGGTTTCGCGGCACTGCGTTTGCAAAACCGGCTATCGTGTCGAACCCTTTTTGGGTTCTCGTCTGGCCGGCCCAACCCAAAATTAAAACCGACCATCGGTCGGTTTGAATCTTGGTGGGCGCGCAGGGACTCGAACCCTGGACCCACTGATTAAGAGTCAGTTGCTCTACCAACTGAGCTACGCACCCATGGGTCTGAATCTGATAACCCGCAAATTATATAATCTTTTTTGAAAATTGCAAGTTTTTATCGCACCTCAACGTGCACCGCAATATCAAAAAGGCATCCATACCTATGCAAACCCGGGTTTTCGCGTGATATCATCAAATCAGTCCGGGGGTGTAATCGCATCCCACAAAAACAAAAAGGAGAAAAAATGAAGAATGTTGCAATTCCTGTCTTGGCCGCGCTGGTTGCGTGTCCTGCCATGGCGGGTCAATATCACCACGAATCCTTTTGGGATTCTTTGAACCCGTATATGGCACTGCGCGTTGGTGCCGGTTATACGAACCTGAACTATCGTTATGATGGCTATCGCGAATCGTTGAACGATGAAGAAATGCACGGCCGCGCCGCACTTGGTTTGGCAATGTGGTGCAATCGGGCACGTACCGAAGTTGAATGGTCTATGTTCACGAAACTGAAAGACAACAACAGTTTCGGTCCGAACCAGGTAAATATCGATACAAAAATGCAAACGTTATTGATGAATGCCTATATGGACATTGGCAATTACCAGATGATTCGTCCGTTTGTCGGCCTGGGGGCCGGTGTCGCGTTTGCCGAACAGAGTGTCAGTGTTGCCGGCGGCCCGTCGTTCAACCACGACAAAGGTCGATTCTCGGCCATGGGAACCGTTGGTGTCACATTCGATTGGCGCGTATTCGCGGTCGATATGGCATTACGTTATAACTATGCAGACTTGAATTCCGGATTACATAACTTTACCGGCGACATCGGTATAAGATATATGTTCTAATCGTCTTTGTCATGGTTGGACCCCGATAAATTCGGGGTCAATTTTTTTTAGGCAATCATACCTGGGGCACGTGGCAAAAGTTTAGAATATAATTTCCATCGTATAACCCAAAAGGAGTAAATATGCAAAACACATTAAATAAAATCACAAAACTAACCATGGCATTGGGCGCGGTCAGTGTATTGGCCGGATGTGCAGTGACATGTGATGGTATGCAACACCACCATAAACCAAAACATCACCAAGCTCAACACGCCGCCCCGGCACCCGCCGAAGTCATTATGTACGAATCGGAAACCGTAGAAATGGTCGCCGTCGAAAATATGGAAAACACAATTATGAAGGCCAAGATGTACACCAACAGCAGCACCGGCGGAACATCGCCAATGGGATATATCAAATTTGCAAAAACCGACAAAGGCACAAAAATGATGGTCGATGTGACCGACCTGCGTCCAGGCAAAGATTACGTTATGAAAATCTATAAATGTGGCGATTGCACGGACAGCAGTTGTTGCGCATCAAAATGTATGAAGGTTAAATTACCAATGTTGTCAATCGACAAACCGGGCCGTTTAACCAAGACATTCAATGTGCGCGGTCTGAATTGCCAAGATTTGGCAAATGCGAAAATAGTTCTGACACGCGACGGTGGATATGAAGCCGCATGGGGCCGTATTCATCCAGTGGGCGATTAAGAACCCCACATTCCGCAATCAAAAACCGCCGAAAAATCGACGGTTTTTAACAAATATTTACGTTGCGATTAAAAACCTTTTGGTGTTTCCATCTTAACACTTGAAACTTTTTTATTCAACGCGTTAACAACATCGTTTGTGATATCAAGGTTTTCGGCATTCGCACCCGTACGCGCAAAACGACCGTCGATTACCAAAGACAAATTCTTTTTCGCGATAATCGCCTCTATAATCGGGTCCAAATGTTTTTCTTGGATTTGCGCCAATGCCTTTTGGAACACTGCATCTATCGCCTGGGCACGTTCGGTCAAATCACGTTGCAATTTTGTAACCTTGCCTTGGTATTCAACGACACGACGTTGCAACGCTTCCCGCGACAAGACATCTTGGGATTTTTCGATTTCTGCTTTTTCTTTTTCTAACTCTTTCTGTTCTTTTTCCAATTCCGCACGCAATTTGTTTTCATAGTTTTCTTTTTGTTTGCGCAAATCTTGCAACGCTTTGGATTCTGTTTGAATCGCATCCATACGAACAACCGCGAAACGCAGGTCGCCCCCCGTCGGTGCCTCGGCCGATATTTCACTTATCGCCTCGTTTGCACTGACGTTCTTTGACCCACCAACAAGCCACACGCCAATCAGTGCCACCGCAACAACAACCGCCGCCACAACACCAAATTTAACATATTTTTTAACAGATGATTCTGTTGGGTTTTTTGTATTTTGCATAATTCCATCCTTTTGTTTTGTTAACGTTTAGACTATAGCAACAAAAAATCATAAAATACAAGCGGAAAGTTTGCAATTATACAGATATTTACCGTTGTTTTAGATTTAACATACGTTTAATTTTATACAATGTAGCGTACGCCAATGGTCCCTGGGCAAGCGCACAAAATAATATAAACACTAAACCACCTATAAATGCATAAGTTTCTTCGGATTGAATAATATTATGTAAAAACCTAATGTGCGAACTTATATAAAGATTTGTCAACGCCATCGCGACAAGAACATACGCTGTATATTTAGATGCAACAAACAAAGTCCGTGCAAACGACGTGTCTTTGGATATTTTCTTTAAAATATCGATTTGTTCTTTGGTCATATTTTCGGTCAAACCCTTTTTTTCGGCATTTTGAAAAACATTCAACCCATTAAGGTTGTCATACGAGACCTCTATACATGATAAAATATTGCGATACGCCGCCCAATTTTCACAATCTTGCAATACTCTTTCCGCGTTTTCTTTATTCCACTTGTAAAGTTCCTTGCTATATTCTTCACTAAAAATATCTTCACCAGTATATGTTTTCAACAAAATCTCTTCAGCCTTACGACCAGTGGCGGCATATTTGCCACCCGTTCTTTCTGGAATTTTTCCTACTATTTTTGCCATAATTTTTACACCATTTATTTGCACAAAATATATCACGTTTATTTATTTTGTCAATACAAATAATAACAAACTTACCGCACGGGCGAAATTCGTATTTCTACACGCCGATTGGTCAGGCGCCCCCATTCATCTTGCCCCGCAATAGGACGGGCCGAACCGCGCCCAACAATAAACACTCGCGACGGACGAATCCCATGTTCCGACATATATACCCCTACCCTTTCGGCCATATCCAATGAAAAAGCCCGCGCCGCATTCGCATCACGCATAGAATCTGTATATCCCGCGATTTCAACAAAAGTCGCATCATACTTTTTCAATATTTTTGCAATAGTCCCAAGGTTTTTATCGCCATCGGCCGATATTTCCGGCGCATTCAGTTCCATAATTGCATCACGCACCAAGATAACAACAACATCGGTTCCGGCCCTTTGCACCGACACCCCCGGTCGTCGCAACGCATCGTACAGGGCATATTCTAATTCAGACATATATCCAACATTTATTGCCGTGTCGTTCAGATTTTTATCACCATATTCCATTGCGGAATCTTTTTCGACCGCATCGGCCACAGTTCGACCACCGTCCCCCAAAAATATCGGTTTCTTGGCAATCCGCGCAGTATCAGACATATCGGTAAAACTTGCACCGCGCAGGTACATCCCCCATGTACCATGCTCTGGACTTTTATACGTGGCGCACGCCCCCAGCAACAGCAGCAAACAAGATAATATTTTTACCTTCATTTTATCGCGCAATAAAAGTTATTTCGTTATCTATACCACCAAAACAATTCACAAATTCACCAATTTGTTGGCCATTTACCAAAACTTCTTCGGCCCACGTTGGGACACTGACTGCAAAGAAATCACATTCGCTGTGCGACATTCCGGCAATTTTAATCTCAAACGTACCGGAATCAAGCCCCGGTCCAACCGTCCATGATTTACCGGCCGGCGCCGCATCGGAATTCAACGCCCCCGCCTTAATCAAATAATCAACCGACAAACCCGTATAATCGCCACGCGCACCCATCAGCAACTTTACATTTTTTGCCAACTCGCGCAGTTCCGCGGACGCAATCGTGTTATGCTGGTTATGACGAATCGAATTGTAAATACCAATTGCACTGGCCGTCATAACACCCGTAATTGCAAGTATCCCGACGATTTCAATCAACGAACGCCCTGATTCACTCCTCATCTTTCCCTCCTTGGTTTACTGTTTTGATATTCCAACAATTTCGGCCCCTTCGAACAAAGACATCGCATCGGCAACCATCGGGTCGGCTTCGACATCACTTCGTACCTGTTCACTGACCGTCTGAGTCTGGTGCGATTCTTCGATTTTGTTCATTGTCCAATTTGCACCGGTCTTGTCATTCAACCATTTTATCATTTTCGGTTGAAATTCTGAATCGTTTCCACGGTCAAAGTAAGAAATTTTATTATCCGAAATTTCCGACACCTCTATATTCTTGGTAAAATAAGAATAGAGCATAATTTCACGTGCCGCCTGCAACGCATCCGCCAAATCTGTCGCGGTTTTTATCACAATAGTTTTTAGTGACGCAACCGGTGTCGATGCCACCACCCCAACGGATGGTGCAACCGCTTTTTCTTGCTTTAACATATCGGCAATCGACGGCATATCGGCAATATGCATCAACCGAATTATCAACATATCAAAGCATTGTTTTTGATTCGTCGCCGCCGCCATTTCCGGCACAGACGCAACCATAACCTGCCATATACGGGAAAGTGTATTTAACGAAACATGTTTGTTTATTTCATCTATCTTTGCGCGTTGGTCGGCGGTGTATGGCGAATGATTGCTTTCCCCCGCGCGCAGGACCGGATGCATACGCGTTGCCCAATGTGTCCATTCCATCATATCGGTCAACAGCATCGATAAATCGGCACCATTCGTATAAATTTCATCAACCTTTGCAATCGCAGACGCCACATTTCCCGACAAAATCGTTTGCATTAAATCAACCACAACACCGCGGTCTGCACGTTTTAACATATCCATAACCGCGGCTTCATCAACATGGCCACCGGTTTGCGCAATCGCCTGGTCCAGCAATGACAACCCATCACGCACCGAACCGTCCGCCGCCCGCGCCAACAATTCATTTGCGGCATCGGTCAATTCAACCTGCTCTTGTTCGGCAATCCACGCAAAGTGTTTCTTTAACGTTTCAACCGGCACCCGCACAAGGTCAAATCGTTGGCACCGTGATAAAATAGTCACCGGCACTTTCCGTATTTCGGTGGTTGCCAAAATAAAGATAACGTGCGCCGGCGGTTCTTCCAAAGTTTTCAACAATGCGTTAAACGCACTGGTGGACAGCATGTGAACTTCGTCGATAATATAAACCTTGTACCGGCCATTTGTCGGGCGATATTGCGCCGCGTCCAAAATTTCGCGCATATTATCAACACCCGTATGCGATGCGGCGTCAATTTCCAAGACATCAATATGTTGCCCCGCGGCAATCGCACGACAATTTTCACACTGACCACACGGTGTCGCGGTTGGCCCATCGGACGACAGACAATTTAACGCCTTGGCCAAGATACGTGCAGTACTGGTTTTCCCGGTTCCGCGAATTCCGGTAAAAATATACGCGTGTGCGATACGCCCGGTCTTTATCGCGGTGGTAAGGGTTTTGACCAAAACATCCTGACCGATAAGTGATTGAAAATCCTGACTGCGATACTTGCGCGCCAAAACAGTATAGTTGCCATCCATAATAACTTCCTTTTGCGTCAAGAATAGCAAACCAATATTAAAATGCAAGTGTAAGTGTTAGTGGTTAGTGAGTGGCGGATAAAACACGCGGGGTATTTGCCACGCACAACACTAAATTAAACACGACAATGCGGCACTGGTATTCTTAAACAAGAACCACCCGATATGATAGTTTGTTAAATACACCGTCAATATAAACAATGCAAAAATCCCAACTACCGTTATCACAGCACCGCGCCGCCCGCGCATACAGTACAGTGCGATATTATAAAACAAGAACAACACATACG